>CAYTZU010000086.1:0-4165 GCA_964442725.1 uncultured Pseudomonadota bacterium | reverse complement strand
TTTTGAAAGATTTAATGCTGCGGCCAAGCGTTCGCTGGCAAGAAGAGAGCCCGACCAAGAAAATGGCCTAATTTCAACCTCTGTACCACAGGTTTTTGACCAGTTTTTAAGCGCTTTAAAAAAGCCTCCTTTTTCTTGATACCAAGAGGAATCTTTGCCAAAAGTTCCATGAATTAAGAAGATTATAATTTTTTCATAAGGATTACTTTGTGCAGAAAGTTTTATAAAAAAGCTGGCAAAAAATATTGAAAAAAAGCAGATCAAAAATTTGGGTTGAAAAAAACCATATTTTATCAAGGACCTGATCTCGTTTTCGTCTAAAAATAAATGTGTTTGTTCTTAACAAAAAACAGATCTCAAGATAAATAAAAAAATGAGGTGCGGCATTAAAACCGCACCTTATTTTTAGACATAAAATATTGATATTTTTATATTAAAGCCATCCACCTGCAGAGGATTCTTTCTGTGGCTGAAAAAGCAATTCAATCTCTTTTTCAGCGTTTTCTCGTGAATCTGAACCATGAGTACCATTTTCCATAACACTTGTTCCAAACAACGAGCGAATTGTCCCAGTAGCAGCCTTTTCAGGGTTTGTTGCACCCATCAAATCTCGCCAAGCATTGACGGCATCTTGTTTTTTCAAAACCATAGCAATTATTGGCCCAGAGGTCATAAATGCTACGACATCATTGAAAAAAGGTTTCTGAGCATGAACAGCATAAAACTTTTCAGCCAATTTTTTGGTCATTGTCATTTTTTTCATCTGAACAATCTCAAAGTCCGACTGTTCGATCATGGAAATGACCTTTCCAACAAGTTTTTTTGCTGTCAAATCAGGCTTGATAAGCGCACACGTTTGTTCAAACATTTCAAGCTCCACAAGCATTATTCGCTTTTTTTATTATTTTTCGATTCAGCAACTTCCTCATCTTTAGCTGTTGTTCCGGGCTGTTTCATCCTCTCCAAGGCCAATTGTAATGAGCCTTTGATTTGGGAGTGTGATGATGATTGCACGGCTGGTTGTCCATGTCCAGATGAGTTTTGATTATTCTTGGCTGCCTGCTGTTTTTTCAACAAAGCTTGTTGTTCTCTTTCTGCGGCAAATCTCTCGGCAGTAGATTGTTGGTGTTGAAGTCTTTCAGCGGCTTGAAGCTTTTCAGCTGATTCTTTTTCAGCAGCTGCTTGCAAGCGTTGTTCCGGACTTACCAAACTCAGACCGAGTTTTCGCTCATCTTTGGAGACTTTTACAACCCAGAATTTTGAAGCTTGTCCAACTGATAAGCCTTTGCCATCGCCATTTCCTTCAAAACCACCCTTTCCAGGAAGCTCGGAAATATGAAGGAGTCCTTCAATTCCATTGCTAAATTTAATAAAGGCTCCGAAGTTTGTTATTTTTGAAACAACTCCATCAACCTCTTTTCCAACAGGGAAGTCTTTTTCAATGCTTTCCCACGGATCATTTTCAAGTTGCTTAATTCCAAGAGAGATTCTTCTATTTTCTCGATCAACTGAAAGGACAATAACCTTTATTTCATCGCCTTTTTTGAACTTTTCAGAAGGATGAGTTATGTGTTCAGTCCAGGAAATATCTGAAACGTGAACAAGTCCATCAACACCTTCGTGGATTTGTACAAAAATACCAAAATCAGCAATGTTGCTAATCTTTCCGGTAATTTTGTCGCCAGGCTTGAGCTTTTCAAATGCAGCTTCCCAAGGATCTTCTTCCAATCGTTTGATAGAAAGAGACATTCTTCGGTTTTCCTTATCAGTTGCTGAAATAACGACATCGACGATGTCGCCAACTTTAAATCTTTTTGAAAGGTTGTGAACTCTCTCGGTCCATGAAATTTCAGAAATGTGGACCAAACCTTCAATTCCCTGCTCAATTTCGACAAAAAGACCATAATCGGCAATGCTTGAAACTTTGCCTTTGACCTTTGTTCCAATCGGATATTTTTCCTCAATTTTTTCCCAAGGATTTGTTTTAAGTTGTTTCATTCCCAGAGAAATTTTCTCAGTTTCTTTATCAAAGGAAAGGATTTTCACCTCAACAGAATCACCGATTTTGAGCATTTCGCTTGGATGGCCAATTCGACCCCAGGACATATCCGTTATGTGAAGCAATCCATCGATGCCACCCACGTCAACAAAGGCTCCATAATTGGTGATATTCTTGACAACACCAATAATTATTTGTCCTTCATCAATGTTTGAAAGGGCCTTCTTCTTATTGACCTCTCTGGATTCCTCTAAGAACTTACGTCTTGAAAGGATAACGTTTCCGCGTTTTCTGTTAACTTTGATGATTTTGCATGAAACGTCTTGGCCGACGAACTGGTCAAAGTTTGTTACTCGATGGAGATCAATTTGGGATCCAGGTAAAAATGCTGGAATTCCAACATCAACACTCAATCCACCTTTAACTTTATGAGTAACTTTTCCTGTCAATGGCTCATTGTTTTCAAATAATTTAACAATGTTGCTCCAGGCTCTCAGTGATTTTGCCTTTTGATAAGAAAGAGTTATAGTTCCGTCGACGTCTTCAAGTCTTTCCAAGAAAACATCAATTTCTGAGCCAAGCTTTATCTCATCGAGCTCAAATCCAGAAAACTCATGACTGGCTATAAATCCGTCGGACTTGTATCCAACGCTGACAACCAATCCTCCACTCTCCTTTGCGGTAACTTTGCCAATTACAATTGTACCGGATTTAAAGCTTTCAGAAATTTTTTCCAGACTTGCATCCAGTTCCTTCTTTTGGCCAGAATCAGGTTGAAAGTTTTCTTCTAGGAAATCGGCGTCTATTTTTGAAATTAAAAAATCCGAATCCCTGCCTCCAATGAGCATAATCAACGGGCCTCAATAATAATTTTATGTTAAAAAGTTAAACAAACACGCCAACGCAGTAAGCGTGACACACACGCTTAAATTGTCATTTTCCGACAACCAAGGCAACATGGACCAAGACTATCATAAAGTGTCAAATAGGCAAATCTGACAAGTACAACGACCTAAAATTAGTCGAATTTTAATTTAGGCTTTTGAATTTAGCTCAAATTTTTTGAAAAGATCCCTTGGAATCAGAGAAAGTTCTTTTTCAAGCTCAGAGAGCTCCAGAAGCCCGCTGCCAGCACCAACATGCTTTATTACCGAGGCACTCGAAATTGTTGCAAGCTCAAGCGCCTCTTCATCTGACCGGCCTTGAAAAATGCTAGCCGAAAAAATCGATCCAAACGCGTCTCCAGCTCCAACTGTGTCCTTGACTTCAACCTTAAAACCGGGATGGAAAATTCCGCCATGCTCATTTGCTAAATAAATTCCTTGGGAGCCATTTGTAACAACGGCCCTGGGAACGCCCATTTCGATTAATTTTTTCAAAAAAGTTTTTATCATAAATTGTTCGCCTGAAAAGCAATTTGCAAATGAATTTAGCGATTCGGCCATAAGTTTGGCCTCAATGTAATTTAAGATAAAAACATCAAAATTGGGCATCAAGCTTTCTAAAAGCCCGACTGTTTGAGTCAATTGGCTCCCACCAGGATTTATCGCAATTTTTATAGAGTGGTTCTTTGCTTGTTGAACTATGGGCTTGATTATTTTTGAAGAACTCTGTTCAAGGGCAGAAATATAAATAAAATCAGCAGAATTGATCTTTTTTACAGGTATTTCGCTTTCAAGGAGATCGCAGTTAGCCAGTTTTGCACAAAAAATTATGTGCCCGCTCCCGCCTGGAGCCATTATCACGTATGAAACCCCCGTAGGAAATTGGTCGGAATGTTTGATTGATGAGGTATCGATTTCAAGCTCTCGGAGAAACTTTTCAATGTCCTTGCCCGGCCAATCTTTACCTATTTTGCAAAAACAGGAGACCTCAAGTCCGAATTTTTTCAGCGCCGTTGAAACATTTACTGCTCCGCCGCCCATATATGAGAAAAGGTCTCCAATCGCGCCTTTTTCATCGGGAACCATGAGCGAATAGTTAAATTCTGGATTTTGTTCCAAAATTCTTTCCACATAGGCTTTTTCAGGCACGATGTAGACGTCGTGCATGGCCCCACCGACAACTAAGGCTTTCATATCATCAAATTTTAAAACCCAAAAAAATATTCAATGCCAAACAAACAAAATAGCAGATTAAAACAGCTTTTCTTATTTTTTTATTTTG
>CAYTZU010000085.1:0-4205 GCA_964442725.1 uncultured Pseudomonadota bacterium | reverse complement strand
ACAACAAACTGCATCCGGACCCTGCGGCTTTAAAACTGTGTTTTTTATGGTCAATGTTTTATTCAACCCCTGCATTGATAGCTGACTATCACCTGAAACTGTCAACGATAAATTTTGTCCATCCAAGAGCACATTTCCCGAACAAGTCATAGCTCTGTCTGAGTACAGAATCGACAAATCCCGATCCATGATTAATTTCGTGTTATCACCAAAGATTATCTTGGAATTTGCGCTAGCGTAAGTTATGGCCGCCGGATTATAGCCCTGCAAGCTGGCATTTTGAACGGTCAAAACCACTCCCGCATTTGTAAATTGAAAGGTCGAGCTGGCCGTTTTGTATGGAAAATAAACTGTGTGCCCAGCGCCATCCAACGTTGCCGTCTTTGTCAATCCAGTCGAATTATCAATGGTTATTGCACCATAAACCCCAGCTATTGTGCTACTTAGACCTAAAAAATAATCACTGTCAAGCGTCAAAACTTGTCCGTCTGACGTCACTGAAAATGTTGTTGGATAAATCTTTGAAAATAATCCGAATAACAAAAAAATTAAGCGAAAGACACTAATCAACATCAATGTTTCTGTGGCCCAGAGTGTTAAAAGGCATTGTTTTGGCGAAAAATAACCTTTTTGAGGCACAAGCACAACTTCGAATTTGAGCTTGTGCAGCAAACATTAAAATTTTATGTAAAGAGGTGGAGTCAAAATAAAAGTATATAGATCCACCTCTTTCCAAAAAGTTATCGTTTTATTCCAAATCGAACAAACTTTTTAACCTTTAAATTAAGGCCTTCTTGCTTGCCAATTGAATTTATGTAATCAGAAACGGTAATTTTTTCATCTTTGATGAATTTTTGGCTGACAAGACAGTTTTCTTCGAAAAACTTATTGAGTTTGCCATCAATAATTTTTTCCAGCATATTTGCTGGTTTTCCAGAACTGGCAAGGGTTGCACCCGCAATCTCACGCTCTTTGTCTATCACCTTTTGATCAAGGTCGCTTGAACTTATGCTCAAAGGATTTGTCACAGCAATTTGCATTGCAAGATCTTTTGCCAAGACAGCAACAGCTTTGCGATGCTCGCCGTTCATCGGTTTGTCTGCAGCAATTTGAACCAAAACGCCTAAAGTTGCGTCTGGATGAAGATAAATATTGACCAATTCGGCATCACTCGAGCTGGAAACCTCAACTCTTGACAAAATAATGCTTTCAGAAATCTTTGAAATCAGGTCGTCAAGCATGTTTTGGGCTGTCATAGAGGTGTCTTTGATCGCCATTGCCATGAAAGGATCAATTTTTTCGTGCATTTGCCCCGCATGCATAAAGCTATTGCTCAAGCTTCTAGCAAAATCCTTCATACCTTCCGTTCTAGCCGCAAAATCGGTTTCACAACTCACCTCGATTAAAGAGGCCTTTTTGAAATCCGCATCCACAGATCCATCGATTATACCGTTCTCAGTTGCATTTCCAGATCTTTTGGCCGCAACAGCAATTCCTTTTTTCCTGAGCAATTCTGTAGCTTTTTCAATATTTCCATCGGCATCTATCAAAGCCTGTCGGCAGTCCATCATTCCAACGCCTGTTGACTCTCTCAGCTGCTTTACTAATTCTAAGGTAACATTTGCCATAAAAAAACAACCTCCAAATTGAACTGATTTTGTATGCATTAACACAAATTCATGAGTAATTCTGACATAAGAAAGCCTTTTTACAAGTAAGAAAGCCAACTAGAAAATCGACAACCAAACCAAATTGGCTTTGACAAAAGAGCTTTGACCTTTTAAAATCTGAAAATCAGGGTTAGATTTGTTAAAATATTTGGCACAATACCCTTAAATTCAAGCTTGATTAAAAGCTTGAAGAAGTAAAAAGCCAGCAAATCGCGTTTTAATTTTTAAATTATTAGAATTTAGCAAAAGCTCAGGGATTTAGGATGCCAGTACCAAAACGTAAAACCTCAAAATCACGCAGAGATAAGCGCTCCGCTGGTAAACATGTTGATCGAAATATTACAAGTGGTCGTTGCCAAACTTGTCAAGCATGCACAGAACCGCACACAGTCTGCAAATATTGCGGTTATTACAAAGGCAATAAGGTCATCAGGACTAAACTTGAAAGATCAACTAATCGACTTTTGAAGAAACAGGCCAAAAATAAGGCCATTTTGGAGTCAAAAGGATCAGCACCTGAGGAATCTCAATAAATCATTGATAACTAGGATAAAGCCGAATATTTTGGCTTTTAACTTTGTCCTTATTTAAGATTTGGAGATTTTAGTGCAAGACAGATTTAATTCATTGTCTGATATAGGTGATTTTGTATTGGATAACATTAAAATTTTTGTTGCGGCATTTGTCCTTGCCTCGGCGTTATTGGCTGGGTTTTTAGTTATAAATTATAAAAGTTCGATTTCCAGACAAAAAGCCTATGAAGCTTTTATAGACATCAAAAACATTGCAGAGCAGCCTGTAAAAGAATCTGATTCTCAAGATCAAAATTTTTCGGAGAGTTTTAAAAGCGAGCATGAGAAATGGACAAGAGTTCGAGAATTGGCACACAATAGTGCTGATACAAGCGGCAACAGTGGTCTTGGGAAATTTTTCGAACTATTTGAAATCAACGCTCTTTTAAAGCTTGGTAAACTCCAAGAAGCTATTAAGAACTTAACTTCTTTACTCAAAAAGCTTAAAAACGTTGAAGTAAAAGAACTTCTAGAGGCTAAATTAGCTTTGATGAAAATTGATAGCCAAGAACCTGAATTTGTCTCTCAAGGGCTCAGTGAATTAGACCGAATTGCCAACTCTGGGAATAAGGCATCTCCAGTGGCTTATTGGTATCTTGGAGAGTACTATTGGACCAGTGGTAAAATTGATGAGGCTAAATCTCTTTGGAACTCGCTTATTTGTCAGTATTCAAATAAAAAGGAAGAGTTTTTCTCCTCACCATGGGTCGAAAGAGCAAGCGGTAAATTAAAGTTGATTCAATAGTCATTTAAAAAAAACAGCGGTTTTGCGGTGTCTATCGTGGATAAAAATGGTAAGTGTTGTCGATCTATTTGGCATAAGAGTGGGAAATTTTGTCTCTGCAATTTGAACAAAGAAATTGTCGTTCGATTTGCACCATCTCCAACAGGCTCTGTACACGTTGGAAATGCTCGTGCAGCTATCTTTAACTGGTTATTTGCACGCCATAATAATGGAACTTTTTTACTACGCATCGAAGACACAGATTTGCAGAGATCAAAGGATGAATATACCCAAATCGTATTAAAATCTATGGATTGGCTCGGTCTGGATTTTGATCGACCACCAGTCTTTCAAAGCCAAAGACTCGATATCTACGCGCAAATCATCGAGAAATTAATCAGTCAGGACGACGCATATTTCTGCCAATGCAAAAGCGAGGATTTGGATTTACTCAGAGATCAAGCGCTTGGGCAGGGTAAAAACTTTACTTATCCAGGCACTTGCAGAGATAAAAAGCTTAATGGGCCTTTAGGAACAATGGCTGTTCGCTTAAAAATTCCACAAAATGGATCATGGTTCCAATACAATGATTTAATAAAGGGAATGGTTGTCTTTCCAAAAGAACAGATCGATGATTATGTCATTGCCCGGTCTGACGGATCGCCAACTTATAATTTCTGCGTAGTCATCGATGATAGTGCCATGGGAATAACACATGTTATCCGCGGGGAAGACCACATCTCAAATACGCCAAAACAGTTAGCTTTATACCAAATTTTAAATTTAAAAGCTCCAAAATTTGCTCATCTTCCAATGGTTTTGAGCCCTGAAGGAGGAAGACTAAGCAAGCGCGATGGCGCTGTTTCGGTTCAGGACTATATCAGAGAAGGCTTCCTGCCGCAGGCCATGTTAAATTATCTTGTTCGACTTGGCTGGTCGCACGGTGATCAAGAAATCTTTTCTAAGTCTGAGCTTATCGAGTTATTTTCTCTCGAGCAGATCGGAAAAAAAGGCGCTGTTTTTGATAGAAAAAAATTTGAATGGTTGAACAGTCATTACATCAGACAAAGTAGCAGTCAGGAATTAAAAAAGGCGTATCTTTACATCGATGAATCACAAATTGCCGAGCTTGAAGGCTTTTGGGGTAATGAAAGCTTAGACAAATTAATTAATTTATATGCCTCGCGAGCAAATACGCTTGTACAAATATTTGAACAGATAAAAAATTTGCAAAAAGCA
>CAYTZU010000084.1:0-4284 GCA_964442725.1 uncultured Pseudomonadota bacterium | reverse complement strand
CAAAGCTTTTCTAGATTGTTAAAATCCTCTTCTTCAAGATAATCCCAGAAGGCTTTTAGACGCTCTTGTGATACATTTCCTGCTGCGCGCAGGGCAGATAAAATTGCAGCGCCTTTTCTGGATAAAAAGTTCTTTTTTTGAGCTTCCAGATCGGTCGCTTGTATAGACTGGGCAGCATCGTCTGCCTCAGTGGGTTCAAGGTCATCGGTCGCAAGAGTAAAATTGTTGCTGGAAAGGGATAAAAGCAGGACAACTGAAATTGAACCAACTCTCTTCAGAGTAAAACCTTTCATGTTTTTCTCGAAAAATCTTGATGCACAAGAAACACTTCAGCGTTAGCTAAATTTTATAAGCTTTTCCCTTTTATTACTTAAAAATTCTAAAACTCTGCCAAATAACTCAAAAACATTAATTATGGATAAAGTGCTATTTTCAAACATGAATTATTTATCTCTTCAAGACGCTCAAGAACGCGGTTTGAGGCAGTTCGACACTTCCAATCATCTTTGTGCGCTTTTTCTTGCCCTCTTTTTGCTTTTCAAGCAACTTTCGTTTTCGTGTTATGTCACCGCCATAACACTTGGCTATCACGTCCTTTCGGAAGGCTGGAACGGTTTCTCTGGCGATAACCTTGCCACCAATTGCCGCCTGAATTGCCACCGGATAGTTTTGTCGCTCAATGACCTCTTTGAGCTTTTCAACCACTCTGCGGCCCTCATCGTAGGCACTGTCCTTGTGGACAATCATTGAAAGCGCATCAACTTTGGCGCCATTGAGCAAAATGTTAACTCTGACCATGTCGGCCTCTTGATAACCGGCCTCCTCATAGTCAAAGCTGGCGTATCCAGCACTAATTGATTTTAATTTGTCATAAAAATCGATGACAATTTCGCAAAGTGGAAGTCGATAAGTTAATTTCACACGCGTTGTGTCGATGTGCGAAACGTCAAGCTGAGTCCCACGTCGATCATGGCACAAATTCATGATCTGGCCCATGTATTGACTTGGCGTGATGACCGTGCCTTTGACCATTGGCTCGAAAATTGAGTCAATTGCGGCTGTTTCTGGCCACTCGGCTGGATTCCTGATCTCCAGCTCTTTATCCCCGGCAACATTGATCTTAAAAAGTACGCTAGGAGCGGTTGAAATGATCGAAACATCATATTCCTGGCTCAAACGTTGGATAAAAACGTCCATGTGCAAGAGGCCCAAAAAGCCGCACCGAAAGCCAAATCCAAGTGCCGCAGAGGTTTCCTTCTGAATTGTAATGCTAGGATCGTTTAAACAAAGCTTTTCTATGGAATCACGCAACCCCTCGTACTCATCG
Source organism: uncultured Pseudomonadota bacterium (assembly GCA_964442725.1). GTDB lineage: Bacteria > Babelota > Babeliae > Babelales > CAYTZU01. The sequence goes on along the minus strand of CAYTZU010000084.1, from coordinate 2,957 downwards.
TTATCCATCGGAAAAATTCCAGCAAAAACCATCGGCTTTGATTCGCGAAATCCTGGAAGAGCTTTGACTGGAAAGCCTTTTTTATAAAGGGTGTCACCAATGTGAGCTTCACGAACGTTTCGCATTCCGGTGATGATGTATCCAACCTGGCCGCAGTAGAGCACATCGGTGGGCTCTGGATTTGGGTGCATGATCCCAATTTCCAAAATTTCGTGCTCATTGCCTGAGTGGACCGACATCACGCGATCGCCCTTTGACAGCTGACCATCGACAAGTTCGACCAAACAAATTATACCGCGATACTCATCAAACCATGAATCAAATAAAAAGGCTCGCGTAGGCCCGTCAACATTGCCTTTTGGGCTTGGAATGCGGTCAACGATGGCATCCAAAACCTGCATGACGCCAACGCCAGTTTTGGCCGAAACCTTTAAAACAGATTCTTTATCAAGCTCAAAACAGGTCTCAATCTGCTCGGCAATGCCCTCTGGATCGGCATTTGGAAGATCAATTTTGTTCAAAACTGGAATCATGGCCAAATCCTGATCAAAGGCCAGAAAAAAGTTGGCCATCGTTTGCGCTTGCACACCTTGGACAGCGTCGACGACGAGAAGTGCGCCTTGGCAAGCGGCCAAAGAACGCGAAACTTCGTATGAAAAATCCACGTGGCCGGGAGTGTCGATTAAATTGAGCAGATAATCTTGACCATCTTTTTGATAAAAAATCGAAACTGTCTGGGCTTTTACCGTGATTCCACGCTCTTTTTCGACCTGAAGTTTGTCCAAAAATTGCTCATTTTTCGTCCGCATTGAAATGGTGTTAGTCAGCTCCAAAATTCGGTCAGCCAAGGTTGATTTTCCATGATCGATGTGCGCAATTATTGAAAAGTTCCTAACTTTTTCAGGCTTGTATTGCTGTAAGTCCAGTTTCACGTTCGACATTATCAATTTCTAAAATTTTCTAAAAACCACTCTTTCCATACCAATTTTGAGCTCTAATCTTAGCGTTTTTTTTGCAAATTAGTTAGTCCAAAACAGTTTTTGGCAAAAAATCAACTTTTCACCCCCCCATTATTAATTCCTAAAAAACCTGTCAAAATTAAAGACCAAGAACTCAATAAGATTTTGCTTCAAGTGATTTAAAAATGAATAACTTTAAGAAGTTAACCAAAATTCTCCTTCTTTTGACTTTTAGTATTACTCCGCTCCTGGCGCCCCCACCACCGCCAATCCCAATGTCTTTGGCTGAGTTGGAGGGGCTCCCAGAAATTGCTCCCAACGACATTTACATTCCAGATTCTATTAATTTCCCCGGCCTATCAGACACTGAAAAGTTAACAAACTTTAAAGAAAGCTTAACAAATCACATTGGCTGCAATTTACATGATGGATTCTTTAATTTATTTGGAATACAGCCACTCAGCCTAGACAACAGCGTAGAACTCCAAAAGAAGCTTCTTTTAGGAAAATCCACAAAGCAATTTGGGGGCCGAAATAGAAATGGGTCTATTGAAGAGCTTTTCCAAGCCTACTTATTGAGCATTATACTTGAAAATTTTGACAATCTTTCCGATGATCAAAAAAGAATTATTTTAAACAGTCCAACCCATAATCACCAAACTTCAGTCGGTACTTTATTTAAGATCCATTTTAACTCAGATCAAATGCGAAACTTGTTAAACCCTTTTGTATCTAAAAATCCTGTGAGTAGAAAAGGTTTTTCACGCTTCTTAAACGAGGAACTAAGAAACATCTATGTCTGTAAAAGTAAAGCTGAAGAAAAAATTTTACAAAGCCAAACACTTTTTAATTCCACAGACCCAAGCATTGTTAAATACAGTAAATTCAAACTTACAGATGGCTACCCAAAATATAATTTTGATGAAAAAAAGTTGGAAAATTTAAAAGCATGGATTCAATTTCCTTGTAAGTGGCAAAAAGAAAGAGAAAGCCAAGCGGTACTCATTGGTGGATTATCAATCTTGTTTGGCATTTATGCGATGGCAGCAAGTCGTTTGTTTGACGGCAATAAAACCACCAGAAAAAGGAAACCCAAAAAAAAATTGCAAGTTGCTCTAAAAAAAACCTTACAAATTGGTGGTTTGACTGGCATAATTTCAGGCGCAATTTGGTTAATGTACGTGCACAAAACCCCACCACCATCGCTTAATTAACAACCCATTATTTTATAGGTTTTTTGGAAATGGCAAGACTGCTTTATAGACTGTTTTTTTTAGTTTTTTTAATAAATTTAAACATAAAGGCGGTCAAATCTAATCAAAAAGCAGTCAGTTTTGATTCATATGTGGGTTTGCACATTTACACAACTTTTGATTTTTTTTGCATGGATCCAACTTTGTTCCCCGACTACACTTTTTTAAACCCAATTGACCAAATTATACTTGATTTTACGCGCGAAGAGCTCAAAGACCCTGATTATCCAAAGATCTTTATACAAAAGATGATTGAGCAACTGAAAGTCAAAGTTAGATTTTGTATGGAATTTGCCTTCAAATACCAATTCGCTTCAATGTCAGAGGAAATTTTAACAAAGCTCATTTTTTGCCAAAGAATAACCACAGAAGAATTCACCGCAAACTCCTCATTTATTGAAATAGCCTATAAATGCTACATTATTAAAAAAGCGATTTATGAACTGGAAAAATTGCAATCCCTTTCGGTGACAGAAATTGATGAGTTTCAGTGGACTATTGAGACTTATTTTGGTCAAACGGAAATCCCAGAACAAAATATAATTCGATTTAGTTTACGTTCTCCTCCAAACAGCCGAATCCCATTATTGCTTTTAACAGACATATTTTCTCATCCTGCACATCCGGCAACCTACAATAAAAATCCAACTATCTTCAATCAAGCAGAATTTTCGCTATTTCTAAGGGCACAATTGAACAGGCGGCTTAGTCACTTGAGAAAACAGCCAATTAACCCAGAAAATCG
>CAYTZU010000083.1:0-4311 GCA_964442725.1 uncultured Pseudomonadota bacterium | reverse complement strand
CTAGAAGTCGATCGCCGCAGGCCACACCATCATCTTCAGCTTCGGGAATCCCATCGCAACAAAAAAATTTTATGCAAAGAGTCTTAGGGTCCTTTTTTGATTGCGCAACAACGTCTACATAATGAATTTGGGCTAAATTTTTACCGACCAAGGACATCAAGCCTGAAATCATCAAACTTTTCTTCGGCCAACTTCTGAGCGCCCGCCAAGGCGATCATTGCGCCATTGTCTGTGCAAAATTGTCTGGACGGGCTATAGAATTTAACCCCTTTGGATTGGCAAAACAGCCCCAACTCGTTAGTCAAAAATTTGTTGCAGGCAACTCCTCCAACCATTGAAACGGCCTTTATTTGCGGAAATAATTTTAAAGCCAAATCAATTTTTCCCAAAATTATATCTTTGACGCAAACGAGAAGTGAACTTGCAACCTTTTGCTTGATTTCCAGTGTTGCGGCCGCTTGATTTAGTCCAGTTTTTAAATCATAAATGCCAAGTTTAACCAGATGGTAAAGAATGGCGGTTTTCAGACCAGAAAAACTGAAATTAAGTGATTTTCGATCTTTGCCTCGGGGATAACTAAAAAAGTCCTGAAATCCAACCTCTTGAGCCAGCTTTTCGATAATTGGCCCCCCTGGATAACCAAGGCCCAAAAGCTTTGAAATTTTATCCATCGCCTCGCCGGCCGCATCATCAATCGTCTGGCCGACAAGCTCATAATCATTTTTTGATTTGACTAAAAAAATCGAAGTATGCCCGCCGGAGAGCGAAATGCAAAGATGAGGGAAGGGAAAATCGGGAATTAATTTGCCGTCTTTATCCAACAAGGCCGAGAGAATGTGCCCATGATTATGATTTATTCCAACAATTTTTTTGTCGCAAGCCCAAGCAAGGCCTTTGGCAAAGCAAACTCCAATCAAAAGCGAGCCAACCAGGCCTGGATTGTTTGTCACAGCAATTAAATCCAAATCTTGAAGCGTGACTTTTGCCTGCTCCAAGGCTTGCGCGACAATTAAATCGATCTTTTCGACATGACTTCTAGAGGCAATTTCAGGCATAACTCCACCAAAACGCTGATGAATAGAGATCTGCGAAAATAAGCAATTGGAAAGCATTTTGCCTGTTTTTGTACAAAAAACGGCAGCGGCTGTTTCATCACAGGAGGTTTCTATGCCTAAAATTAATGCCATGTTTATAAAACTACCTTTAAAAAGCGCCGAAATCACAGACTAAAAGTTAGATTTTTATATCAATTTGGTCAAATAAAGATAAAAAGTAAAAAAAACTCTTCAAGTTCAAAGCCTATTTTTGCTTTTCTATAGATGTGAGCAACCCGATTTATAAAGCACTTTTAATCGTGTAAGGGACAATGTTTTTTATATCAAAAAAATTTATGCTCATGCTTCTCTTAACACTTTGCGTCGGCGCAGTCTTTTCAAGAAAGGACGTAATTGCCGATCGATTGGCCTTTTGCAAAAGCTTGTGTAACAAAAGCAAAAAGAGCCGATGGTTCCCATGGAGTCACCAACGAAAAAGCTTTAAAAAATCAACAATGGATCCTGTCGGCTTTTTCAGCAGCCCATTCTCTCAAGGCAGTCCAACAGATTTTGACCGTACAATTGGCCAAAAATACAGCGTAGGCAGCGGCTTTACATTCAAAAAAAGCTAACACGCCAAAATTATTTTGATGATGATGGCGATGTTTTACTTTGAGCCATAAGTTCCCAGAATTCTTGGTTTGTCTTGGTTTTTGAAACTTTATCGATCAAAAATTCCATCGATTCAATGGTATTCATGTTCGATAAAAATCTCTGCAAAATCCACATATTATTGAGAACTGATTCGCTTACCAAAAGCTCATCACGACGCGTTCCAGACTGGTGAACATCAAAGGCTGGATAAATTCGCTTATTTGAAAGCTTTCTGGTCAAGTGAACCTCCATATTACCGGTTCCCTTGAACTCCTCGTAAATGACATCGTCCATCTTTGACCCGGTTTCAACCAAAACAGTTGCCAAAATCGTCAGAGAGCCACTTCCTTCAATATTCCTGGCTGCACCAAAAAATCGCTTTGGACGGCTAAGTGCGTTGGCATCAATTCCACCGGACAAAACTTTTCCAGAAGGTGGCGCAAGTGTGTTGTAAGCTCTGGCAAGTCTGGTCAATGAATCAAGCATTATGACCACATCTCGACCACTTTCAACAAGACGCTTTGCTTTTTCAATTACCATTTCAGAAACTTGCACATGTCGCGCTGGATGCTCATCAAAGGTTGAGCTGACAACCTCAGCATCAACACTTCTGCGCATGTCAGTGACCTCTTCTGGCCGCTCATCGATCAGAAGAACAATCATAACTACATCAGAATTATTTTTTAAAATGCTGTTGGCCATTTCCTTCAAAAGGACGGTTTTTCCCGTCTTTGGAGGAGCCACAATTAAACCTCGCTGACCACGGCCTGTTGGAGCAAAAAGATCCATTATTCGAACCGATTTTATTGGAAACCTTGAATCAACATCAAATTTTTTGTCTGGGAAAATTGGAGTCAAGTTTTCAAAAACGGTTCTCTTAAAGCCCTTTGAAGCAGGCACATCATTAATTGAGTCGATTCGCTGCAGAGCGAAATACTTCTCACCGTCCTTAGGCCTTCGCAGAGTTCCCTTAATTAAATTTCCAGTCCTGAGACCAAAACGCTTAATGTAAGAAGGCGAAACATAGATGTCATCTGGACCCGGAAGATAGTTAAAATCGGCAGATCTCAAAAATCCAAATCCATCTGGAAGTCGCTCCAGCACGCCTTCTCCGATAATTTCAACCCTTCTGCGTGACTTGAGATCTAATATTTTAAAAATAATCTCTTGTTTATGATATCCTGAAGCATCCTGAATTCCCATGCTTAAAGCTAAATCTATGAGTTCACCAACCTCCATATTTTTTAAGGCTTTGACCTCAATTGCCTCCTCTGGCGGAAGTTGCTCGGCAGGCGCTTGAGCTTGCACAAGCTCTTCGACAACGAGTGGCTGCAAGGGATTAACTTCAAGCAACGCTTCTTCCTCTTTTGGAGCAAAAACCTGCTTTACAACAACCTCTTCGAGTGGAAGAGGTTCGGGAAATTCAAGCGTATCGACATTTTTGGGCAAAACATTTTTTTTAATATGCTTAACTTTTTTTGGTTCAGAAGAAACCTTTTTTGTTGCTTTGCCTAAGACTTTATCAATCGATTTATTGCTTAAATGATCAACATTTTTTTGTTGATGATCTACTTTTTTTGAAATAGCAGAGTTTTGATCCGCTACGCTTTCAATCTTAGATAACTTTTTCATTGAACCTCAAAAACCTGATCGCTTATCAAAGTCAGACAAAACACCAAAGAATTCAAACAAAAATTAAAACTAAATAATTTAATGTTTAAAAAAACACCAAATAACGGCTTATTACAATCCCTTTTCAGAATTAAATAATAACATCACTGGGCTTGCTATGTAGATCGATGAATAAGTTCCAACAACAACGGCTATCATCATTGTCAGTGAAAATCCTCTTAAAACCTCTCCACCAAAGAAATATAGAGCAAACATTGATACAAATGTTGCAAAGCTTGTAAGAATCGTCCTTCTCAGCGTTTGATTTATGCTCAAATTAACGATTTCTTCGCGGCTGCGTCCACCACCCATGGTTTTAACATTATTTTTGATCCTGTTAAAGACTACAATAGTGTCGTTGAGCGAATATCCAAGCATCGAAAGGATCGCTGCCAAAATATTAACCGTGATCGGCTCATTGTAAATTAAGTAAAAACTAAGCAAAGCTAAAAGATCGTGTGCTAACGCTAAAACAGCACCAATGGCGTAATCATAACGATGACGCAATGCGATATAAAGCAAAAGGCAAATCAATGCCACTGTAACTGAAAATATGGTATTCCAACGAACCTCTTTTCCAGCCTCTGGACCAACCTGCTCGACAGAATCAATTTTGAACTCAACACCCAAAGATTTTTTAATGATTCTTTCGAATCGTGATTGAACGTCCTGTGATGTTTCACTAACTTTGATTATGAATTGCCTGTCACCATCAATGTTTTGAATACTAGCACCTGAAAAACCTTCTGGATCCTGACCAACAATTTCTCTGAGTCTTGCAATATCAACTGATGAATCGAATAAAACACGAATTTCAGTTCCACCGGTGAAATCGACTCCGTATGAAAAACCACCGTGTTTAATGTATCCAAAAACTCCCACAGCTAACGCAATAAACGAAATCACAAAGCAAATTTTTCTATACTTTATAAAATCAATCATGATCCAAGAC
>CAYTZU010000082.1:0-4323 GCA_964442725.1 uncultured Pseudomonadota bacterium | reverse complement strand
TTCTTGAATATGGGTTCTTAATCCTGTTCCTTGGACCAAGCCTATGATGGTAAGCTTTAAACACTTTTTCATGTTTTACAGTCCGATTGGCCTTATTTAACGACGAAATCCTTAGCCAACGTTTGGAAGTTATCAGAAACCCATGGCTTCAGTCAAAAGAATAATAGAATTTTTCGTGACTCTGAATTTTATCAACTTAGTTCAGTTATTCAATTAAGTCTAAGTATAGTTTTTTATGAAGCGCCATCGTGTAAAGCCTTTCAAATTCAGCAAAATCATAGCCAAGTTGGCCGATTTTAAGTCTAAGTCTTTGATTGTTTGCTAATAATTCTAGATAGTCGGAGAGGCTTTTTCTGTCGCCTGGCTTTATCAAAAAGCCGTTTAATCCGTTTTCTATGACCTCCTTTGAGCCGCCAACATTGTATAAAACGACTGGAAGTTTAAATAATTTGGCCTCAATGACTGCGCAAGGAAGCCCTTCCCAGAGTGAGCTCAGGCTAAAAATATCAATTTTTGAAAAAAATGGTTCAAGGTTATCGAGCCAACCGTGAAGCTTGATTCGCGTTTCAAGCTTTGCTTGGTTAATCCATGACTTTATCTTTGCTCGTAAATTTCCGTCGCCGACGATTTCCAAATTTACTTGAACTTTGCTCCTTTTCCGGGCCGCTCTTTGGCAGATGGTTTTGAAAGCCTCTAGGAGATCGAAAAGATTTTTTTGTTCTTTAAAACAGCTGACCGTCCCAATGGTTATTTTTGAAATGTTTGATTTTGTTTTTTTATAGCTTGTCTCTGGAACATGTGATGGGAAAGCCCTAATGACCGTGCATTTGTGCGCTGGAACAAGCATTTTTGAAATTGCATAGTCCATGTCAATTTTTGAAACAAAAATTAGTTTTGAGCTGACAATATTTGCCAGGAATTCAGAGATCCAAAATAGCCAGTATTTAATAGGGTTTTGATATGGATTAAAGCTGAACCCATGAATAGTGTGAATTATGTTTTTGCATCCGGCGATGCGTGCAGCAAATCGTCCAATAATTCCAGCCTTGCTACTGTGAGTGTGAACAAGCACATTTTCATGCTCTTTCAATGACTTTTTAACGATTTTAAATATTTTAATAAAGCTAATGAGATCTTTGTAAAAGGCCTTTGGCGAGACTGAATTGATAAGTGTTTTGAGAAAAATTACAGGGCCAATTTTTTCTGCTTTTCTGTCGAGGGTGCCACCCTGTCCTGTGATCAATAAAGCCTTATCGTTTTTTACAAAATACTCAAAGAGTGAAAGACAGATTTTCTGAGCGCCACCCAACTCAAGCTTTGTTATGATATAAATTACAAAAAAATTCTTCTGGGCCATTTCTTACAAATTAATAAAGAGAGTTATGCGCAAAATACGCTCAAGAAAGATGATATCTTATTGGTTTATTTGCCTAAAATAAAATCAAAATTGCCTTAGAATTGAGAGGGTACGGGTTATCTATTTTAAACTCACTGAGATCTTTAAAATGTTTTCTGGTTTAATTAATTTCTAAAGTGTTGTTGCTTTAATTACCATTGAAAGTGCGATAACAAAGGAAAATAGACAGGCGGTTTCGATTAAAACCTGGCAAATTAGGCTCGTTTTCAAAATTTGTGGATAATTGTTTGATTCGCTTGCAATTTGCATAACTGCATTGCTGCCGACAATTCCAATCCCAATCGAGGCGCCAATTGTTCCAAGGCTCATTACAAAGGCTACGGACAACAAAATTGGAATAACCAAAGCCTGGGCTAGAATGATCTTTTTGAAGAGCAAAAAGATTGAAACAATGAATGAAAACAAAATTGGGGTTTCTATGAACGCCTCAGTCAAGACAGAAAACAATAAAATTTTCGAGTAATTTTTGCGGTTTATGCCTGGCGCGTAACAACAATCTTTTGAAAATATTAATTGCCCAATTGATGGACCAATCGATCCAAAGCCAATTGTCAGGCCGGCCGCCAACATTCGAAAGCCTGAGGCCAAAGACATTGTTTCTGTCAATTTCATTTGAATTGTAAAGGCAACGATGAAAGAGAAGACGATTGGCGTCTCCATCAAAGTTTGAATTCCGGCAGTGAGCATTTGAATTTTGTTTACAAAAATGGGCTGTCGTGCTGCAGCTTTGCTTCCTCCATGGACAGCAAACCCTCCAGCAAGGCCAACAAAGGCTGAGCAAACCCCCATTGCAAGGGCCATTCCAAGTTCGGCTATGGCGATTGGCATTGTAAGATTTTCATAAGGTGGGGCAAGAAGTATTGCAATCGAAACTATAAATGAGAAAATAAAGCTTCCTTCGATGAAAGCGATTCCCGTCCACCAGATTTTGCTCAATTCTTGAACGGCAGAGCCTTGTCTGACAAATCCATCAATTGTCCCACTGACTGCTTTGGCCAATCCTAGGGCTACGCCAATTCCTGAAAATGTTACAGAGATGGCTGCCGCTAAATAATGGATAGTTTTTGGATTTAAAAGGATTTGAGAGACGAAAGAATTAAACATTTTTAGTGCCCGGACTCTCCTACTTCAGAGGAAATGTACATGCTAGTGAGCAAGGTTATTATAAAAGCATGCATCAATCCTTCAAAAAGTCCAAAGAAAATAAGCGTGGCCGGTATCAATTGAATGACCCCAATTCTGAAAAAGAACAGAAACTTTTTAATCGATGTAAACCTTCCGTAGGCCGTCAGTCGCTCAAAGAGAATTATCATTGGCAGGATCAATAAACTGGCAATTGTAAATGGCACCTTAAATTTCACAAGAATACTTTGGTACAAAAGATCCCAAATTATTGCTCCACCGACGATATTTCCAAAAAGTCGAAAACTAAGTGACGCGACCTTTGAAAGTTGTCCGATAACGTTTATTGGCAAAAAAATGAAGACAGGTTTGAAAAATTTTGTAATGTAACCAAACTTTTTTGCCTTTAGTCCTTGATATTGAACGTAGGCAAAGCACACACAAGCTATGGCCAGTGTTGTGTTTAAGTCCAACGTTGCCTCCTTTAAAAATGGCAGGACCCCGCAAATGTTGCAAAAAAGTGTAAAGAAAAAGATTCCAGAAACAAAGGCTGTGCAGTCGGCGTTATCCTGACCAAAGGCCTCATTAATTGAACTGGAAAAGAATTCAATAATTTTTTCAGAAAAAAACAAAATCATACTGTCAGGTCGTTTCATTGACCGTCTTACAAGGAGGACAAAGAGCCCCAAAATTAGCATCGATGCCCATGTGCAGATCAAAGTGTCTATGTTAATAGCCCAAAACTTACCGGTCAGTCCAAATTTGGAAAATGGATAAATGGTAACTTTTGTCAGTGCATGAAGTTGCATGTTTCTATATCCCAAAATTCCTTGCTATAAATAAAAACATTGCAACAAATACTCCAAAACCATAGATAAATGGGTCGAAAAATACAATCGAACAGTACTTTTGTATAAATATACTCAAAAATGTAAAACAACTAAAAATAATTGTGCAATTGATCAAATTGGAGAGGAAATTTCTTTTTGCCAAAGCCAAATTGAGTTTTTGGGGGCTTTCTGTCAAATCTTTAGTGAATAAAAATACTGCCCTCTTTGTAAAAAATAAGTAAAACCATCCGGCAGGAAGGCCCAATAGAAATGAGTATAAACTTTTCGTATAAGTTAGATTAATCATCTATTTTTTCAAAATAAGAACGGTAGCCACGTCGAAAATTTTACATTTTGCCTAGACAATACTCTAGAGCTAAAAAGAAAATATCTCTATACTCCACCCCGAAAGATTTTCAGTTTGTTGTGCGAATGCAAAATTTCATCGAGGAATAACTTTACTATTTGCACCTGTGATGCTTTCGCGGAGGTGGTGCCATAGAAACTAAAAGTAATAAATCCGTCTGCCTTTGGGTTTTGTTTGACGGAGTAGAAAACTCAGTATTTGATAGCCAGGTTTTAAGGTCTTGTCAAAGATTGATTGAAGCTGGCAAGTTTGAAAAAGTTGTTCTCCTTTCATTTCAGAAAAACATATCAAGAGCAAAGGAGGTTATTTCCAGACTTGATGTTCCCAAGGGCGTTGAGTTTGTTTTGCACAGTCGGTTGCCTTTTTTTGGGTCATTAAGCCTTGAGCGATCGGTTGAAATAACCAGTTCTGAAATCTTTAAGCTTTTCCCAGACGCTATTTATGCACGAGGTCCGATTGCTGGATACTTGTGTATAAATGCCCTTGGTAAAATCAAAGATGAAAATGTTCTCATTAAAAACAAAAAAGAGCTTCCAGAGTTAATAATTCAGGCTCAAGGGCTTCTTGCGCAGGAATATCAATATTGT
>CAYTZU010000081.1:0-4455 GCA_964442725.1 uncultured Pseudomonadota bacterium | reverse complement strand
AGGTGGTTGGATACGGTCGTGCATGGCTTGACCAAGAAATGAATGATTATAATGAAAGTCGGAAAATTTATTCAGGGCACTGGGACAGAGATACAATTTCTAATGAAGATCTTCAAACATTGAAGGAACTAGGAGCAAAATATTTACCAGGAGGAGCGCAAGATCCTCTCCTTCAAAAATTACAAAATCGCACTGAAGTCCTAAAAAAGGCTGTGGATAAAGAAAACATTGAAAAACAACGAAGCGATATGGCGATGACAGGGATTGGACAGGGAGAACTTTATCCTTAATTTTTTGGAATTTAAAAATAAAAGCAGTAAAAACTTAAAAAACAATGCCTTATTGGGCAAAAATAGAATCGAATGATTTTAGATTTCAAAAATTTGATGGTTTTTAGTCTTGAAAAGGTTTTTTATGGCCTTAAAAAATTTAGCGATTATTCAGCTGTGTCTCGCGTTCATGTTTTCGGATTTGATTGGTGGAAAGGGAAAGACTGTTGATATTGATGAAATAAACCCTGATGGACCAAGTTTATTTAACAGAAAATTACCATCGCCCCAAACGCGTCCTGAAATTCAACACAGCAGCGATTTTATCCACGAAGGTCGGCCAAGCCAACAAACAGAAGGTCAATCAGAAACGGCCAGAACTGTTGCTTTATCAAACAAAATCGCTGAGCTCAAAGCTTTAAGAGAAAAACTTACTTCTCAACTAGGTTCAACTGAGCAGCCAAGCAATCCTCCCAGAGATAAAACGTTTGACGATGGAAGTAATTCCGATTTAGTTGCTCATCCATTAATTAAAAGGTCTTCTCAACGGCCAAAAACTTCAACTATTGCAACTCAAACCGATGAAGATGGCATGCCTCAGAGCTCTAAATTCAGCAGCATGAGGGGATTACCGATTTCGGAAAATTCGTTTGATCAAGAGAGTTTTTGGGATTCAGATCAAGCTACAAGTTTACGACATCGAAAAGCCATAGAACAAGCAAAAGGTCTGGGCCTTGATCAAGAACCATCCGAGCCTATGCTGGTTCGAGAAATTCCTGAGAGCTTGCCGATAACCACAGAAACCAAAAAATTTGAACCAGCTTCATTGGCCGATCTTCCTGGACTTAGGAAGCCACCAACGGAGTTTGAATTTGGGGCTTTACAGCGAACTATGTCTGGATCAAGCAAGAGTTCAGACTCTGATACAGATTCTCTTATAACTCCTAGAAGTTCTATCTCCTCATCAAGCCAAGAGACTAAAAAATCTCGCAAAACAACAAAGTCTTCTCTTAGACCAAAAAATCAGAAACCTGCTGATCCTACAATGAACTTAGAAGTGAGTTTTTTGAATAAATTCAGAAGCATTTACAACAGTCCTGAAAATCCTAATTTAGACTTTAAATCGTTCCAAAGGGCTGTCAAAGTTTTAGAAGCGACAACCCCGGAAGCAAAAGATCAAGCAATAAAAGATTTTGTGCAAAACAGGCCAGCTGTCATTATGGCAAAGACAGAATTAAGGGGAACGTTAAATTCAATTATTAATTACAATAAAAATAAACTAAATCAAAAAGAATTGGATTTTATTGGATCAGATATAAAAATCGATGATTTAGGCAACAAAGAATATAGAGACAGAGTCATTGGAATCTTTCAATCTAAGCTTCCGGCTAATGACATGGATTTAGAATTGCTGCTTAAACAAAGAGAATATTTAAATGGGCAAGAAACTAAAGAAGTTGAAAATTTGAAGTCGATTTTAAAGACAACTGAGGGTGCTGAGCCAGAGGTCATTAAAGATGCAATAATTAATATGCAAAGAAAAAGTTCTCAAAGAGGTGAAAACTATGGATTAGAGACCACTCCTCAAGGAAAAAACCAGAAAAAGGCTGCTAGAAGCGAAAAACCCAAATCTCCCTCATCATCGCGCGAGCAAGAAGATGGCACCCCTATGAATATTTCAACACCAAGATCACTTATCTTGCAAGGATCATTTAGTGATGAAGATGCTTAATAAAAGCGCTATGCGCAAGACATTGATTTTTTGTCTTATTTTTAATTTCAATGCGCATTGCTTGACTGGACGATTTATTCCTCCTCCTTTTGATTTTGATCAACAAAAAAAACAGCTATCACAAGTGCCACAAGCCTATGACATTACAAAAAACCCCGTTACAAAACCTGTTTTCAAAAACCCTGAAACACAACTTGTTAGTCCTCCTCCTGGAAATTTAAAGGAAAAGCAAAAACAACCAGCAGATAAACGAGGAAAACAAAGCAAAACAAAACCTTTAGGATTGCCTTTTCCAGAGGGCTTGGCAAGTGCTGACCTGAGACGAAAAACCGCCGCTCAAGTTGCCGATCAAACTCGATTTGAGGTCAACATTGGGCTACTTAAGAACTTAAAAAATAAACAAAAACAAATAAGTGCTGCTTCTAAAGGATTAAATGAAGAAACTGTTTTAATCGAAAACAAAATTAGTGTTTTTAAGGAAGAATTGAATTCTCTCAATGACAAAAAGATGAAATTAGCTGACAAAGAATATTTTCTTTCAACATTCCTCGATGAACCAGAAAACATCGATTCAGTGCGAAAGGCCGAACAGGAGGCATTGCAGCGGGATATAAATTCTCTTAAGCAGGAAATAAATAATTCTGAAATAAAAATTTTGGCAAAGAAAGATGAGCAGCGGAAGCTCAAAAAAGACCTCAAATCAAAACGCGAAACGCTGAAAAAACTAAAAAGCGAATTTGACCAAGTAAGCAAAGACATCTCTGTGCAGGAAGGCAATATCAATGGAAAACAAGTGCAAGTTGGCAGTGAATTTGACACTGGGGACACTGCTCGAAATATCGAGTTAATTAAGGCTGAGATGGCAAGGTTAAAAGCAACAATGGACCAAAAGGCTGCAGCCAAAGCTGAAAATCAATTATTGCTTAAAATCGAGCAAAATTCTCAAATAAGGCCATCATTGCCATAAATTTTAGTATCTAGTTTTAGTTTTTGGTGGGTTTTTGAATGCATGTCGTCCTGCGATGTTAAAATAAAATGTGTACGGAGCGCCCAGATCAAGGGTTGCTGAGACCTGTTTGAATAAGTTCTCGATTTTTAGGCAGTTTTCATCCTCCCAAGGGAAGTTTTTATACGGGAAAATGTTATAAAACCAATAAAAGCTGATCCAGATGCATTTTTTCACGTATGGGCTGTAGGCACCATCTTGATCATATTTGAACTGATTATGGCTTTGAATTACAGTATTTCCAAACATTTCCATGAATTGATAGATTTGATTATAATCTTCATTGGAAATGGTTGATAAGTCGGTGAATTCAAAATATCGAACCGTTCCGCTGAGCCTGACTGCTATGTTATAAAAATTGAGCCTGGCGTCGCGGCTTTCTGGCTTATTTTCTCTAAAGCTTTTTGTCAAAAGGATTCCAAGAACCCTGTTTAATTCTGGCAGTTCATAATCTAAAAAGCCGTCCAGGCCTATGCTTTTGTGTCGAGAGTCCTTTTCAATTATTAAATTGTGGTCTGGGCAAATTTGGGCTTTGACTAAATCGGGGACGTGTGCAGCCCAGACAACCGTTTGATTGAAAAACGTGATGAATTGCTTTCTCAAATCGAGTTGAATTCTCTCTGGAGTGAAAAGCCAAATTCTTTTGTCAGGGCCGTAAAACCAGTGTTTCGTGAAAATCTTTGAAATATTTTCTCTCAATTCCTTTAATTGTTTTGACAAAAAAACAAGCCAATTCGAAAGATCCTTTGTTTCAAGGTCAATTTCAAATTGGTCAAAAAAGGTTATTTCAAGTTGCTTTATGACTTTGTCAAGCTCGAGGAAATGCTTTTCAAAGATCTTGGAAACATCATTTTCAAGTTCTTTTAGCGTTGGAGAAACCTTTTTGTTAAGAGCGAGCGAAATATTTTTCTTCAAAGCTTCTTCGACGGCGACTTGAAGATCCTTGAGCCATGAAATGTCCGGCCAGCCCTTTGTTTGAGTAAAACTGTTATCGCGAGTTGCGGCCTGTTTTGGAGAAAGGCAAAAAGGAGTGAAAAATCCAAGGATCAAAATCACTAAATATTTTTTTTCCATAATGCGAAAGCTCTCCAATTTGGAGGAATTAAAAACTCAAGAGCAGAGATGTCGACCTGAGCTTGTTTTTTAAAAGCTTAGCTGCTCCGATCAAAATCGGTCAACAAGGTGGTTGGGTTTTTGTCAAGGCGCATTTAAAATGAGCGCTGTTTGAGCAAAATTGATAGAATTGATCGGGTCAGCTCAGAAAAATCCTTTGTTTGCTTGATTTTTTCCTTATCGGCTGCGTTGATCGCCTGAGAAACCTCCTGAGAGGTGTAGCCCATCGATTTTAAGGCAGAAATGACCTCTTGAAGCATGATTTGTTGGCTTGACCCATCTTCTTGCCCCCGATCACTCCCAGAGTTTGAAAGCATGGCTCCAGCCTTTTCTTG
>CAYTZU010000080.1:0-4463 GCA_964442725.1 uncultured Pseudomonadota bacterium | reverse complement strand
ATGGCACAAAGCGTTGCATTTAAATCAACTGAACAGAATAAAAGAGCAAATGATAAAAGATTAAAAAATATTTTGTAATAAAGCTTTTTTACCATAAAAACCATGCCCATAAATCAATTTTTTTATCCAAGGGGCAAATTTATAGCCTCTAGAATTTCCAAAGTCCATCTTAGTTTTTATGATTTTGATTAAAATGATATTTTTAAAATGTGAAAAACAGGGAATTTTTTAAAATTAAAGACCGAGGAAATTTCCAAACAGACGAATTATTAAGGTCAAAGTTATAATCAAGGACTCGCCGATAAAGGCTCCAGTCCAGAAATTTTCGACTGATTCTTTTTTGTCAAAAAATTTTCTCAATATGGCTCCGCAAATTAGGCCAAATGTTAGGTCTTTTGGCATCATCAGCCCACCAAAAACCATTGTTATTTGGAGCTTTAAGCGCTGCATGATAAATCCAAACAGGCCTCCCAACAGCATAAACCAGCGGTTGAAACTTGGAGTGTTTATTAAAATTGCACGCATTCGGCCTCGTTGGGCAAACAGTTCGCTCGTTCCCAGGTTTAAATTTGTGCATAAAACCCAGAAAATTATTCCCACTGAGAGTGCGCAAACAAAAATTCCAAGCCAGTGGTGCATTTTTAATTCTTTGGAGTCAATTTGCGTGATTTTTGCCACCCCATTTTGAATCGTCAAATTAGCTGCCGCTGCGCAAGCGATGCTGACAAAAACGCACAAAAGCGTCGTTTGCAGCCCGCCAAGCGGAAAAATAGCAATTGCCGGAAACATTAAAAATGAGGCGAATCGACCAAAAGGTGCCAGGCCATAGCCTAAAACAAAGCGGGAAATTTCAACGCTTGCAATGATACTGCCAATGCTGACGAAAATGGCTTGAATTGGACTAAATCCAATAATTATCAGAGTGACAATGCTGACAATGGTTGCCGGTAAAATCCTGCTCTTTGCCAGCGTCATTACTTTTGAAAATATAGATCGGTTTGCCTTGTTGAGCGTTGTAAAAAAACTGTAAAAATCAAATTTATAAATCCATGAAATTAGGCTTAAAATAGCCTCATATAGGATCATCCCAGAGCAAAATGCGGCGGTCAGCGAACTCTGGTCGGTGCTCATAGTAAAGCTAAAAATTCCGGCATTTGTGTAATTGGCTAACGGTTTTATAAGTAATCCATTGCATAAAACCCCAATTATGAGCGGAGTAATTACACGGCTTCCAATTGTGTATCCAACGGCCACCATTGTTGGTCTGATCGGGAAAAGTAGCATTTTTGTTGGAGTGAGCAAAATTTTGCTTCCAAATTTCAGACCATCTCGCAGAAGGCAAATGACCCCAGTTAAGGCAATTCCTGAAAAAATTGCGGTTTCAGGGTTTGTTTTTGATGATTTTTCGTGGGCTTGGACAATTAAATTGCTCACCGGCGAGTTGCGTAAATTTCCTAGAAAATCCTTTCCAAAACAGCTAATTGAGGCCGTTCCAAGCATCGATCCGACAATGACGAGTCCTGAAATTATTGCGCAGAAGTAAAGAGGATTGCTCAGGAAATTTCGGAAAAGTTCTCTGTCAAGGAAAAAAAGAGTTGGTAAAGTAAAGCCGATAGCCGTGCAGACGAGTCCGGCCAGATTGCAACTTGCTTGATTTAAAAGTGAAAAGTAATTTTTTTTTATCGAGAAAATATTCGTTTTTGTTATTAAAATGTTTGACGCAATGATAATTGCTGGCGATATCCATGGACCAACTGAAGCTGCCATGGCTACATATGAAAGCGTTATACAAGAGAAAAGTATTAAAATTATCTCAAATATGAGCCAAGCGATCATCATGTTTGCTTTTCTCCTTGTAAATCAGCAAAAAATCGTTTTTTATGCGAAATATGGCCTTTAACTTGTCTGATTTTCAAGAAAGGCTATTTTGGGAAGTATGGGATAGATTTTTTAAAATCCCAAAGTTTAATTTTTAATTTAGAGATTGAAATTATGGTGTTGAAAAGGATCTTTTTATTTGTTGTTTTAATATTTGCATTAATTGGATTGATTTCTTCAGTTTGCCTTGTATCAGCCTTTTTTTCAAAGGAGTTTAGGCAAGCTGTTGTCGAGCAATCTATTGTCAAGAAATCCTGGCCTAAAAAGCTCGGAGAGGGCTTTCCAAAGATTTTTGGACACTCAAGCGAGTCTAAAAACAAAACAAAGTCGACAATTTTTGCCAAAATGGGTGAGCTTTTGGATTCTTACGATTCGCTGGGCGGGTCGCCAGAACTTGATTGTGAGCTCGAGGAGCTTGTCAAGCGCTTGAAGGAGCATTACATGGAGCTAAAAACATGCAATGTTTCCCAGAAAAAATTGCGTTCACTGGCTTATCAAATGGCCTGCCTTCAATCAATCATTGATGTTGATCGACACAATAATTTGATGACCGATCAAGGCTGAAAATTAAAGTTTAAATCCTGAAGAGTAAATGTTTTTCCCGGCAAGGAAGTGCCAATGAAGATGGTCGACCGATTGTCCTGCCGCTGCGCCATTATTGCAAACAATGTTAAAACCGGAATATTTGCCTGATTGAGCCTTAAAAACCTCAGAAACGGCATTAAACATTTCAAAACATAAATCTTTTTGCTCGTGTGAGATTTCATCCATCGTTTGGATGTGTTCCTTTGGCATAATTAAAATGTGGATTGGAGCCTTTGGATTGATATCATTGATGGCTAGAACAAGATTGCTTTCAAAAACAGGTTGAGTTTTAATCGATCCAGACGCGATTTTGCAAAAAACACAATTTTGCATGATTTTGAAACAACCAAATATTGAAAATAATTTAAAATTTAAAGCTAAAATCTTGGTACCGGAGGTCGGACTTGAACCGACATGATATCGCTATCGCGGGATTTTGAGTCCCGTGCGTCTACCGTTCCGCCACTCCGGCATAAGAACTAATCGCTCAGAAAGGCTATCATAATCGCCGATCAGGTCAATAAAAATATGCTTAAGTTGTTGTTTTATCGATAAAATCTTGGTTGTTTATCGGGGCAAAGACGGCAATGGTTTTATTCTTTGAGGCCAATCCCTTGGTAATTACAATTTTAGTCTTTGGGATTTTTAAAAATTTTGCGATCAATTCGACCAATCGTGCATTAGCTTTTCCATCAACTGGTGGGGTGTTTACTTTGCAGATCATTAAATCCCCATCAAAGCAGACGAGCTCTTTTTTGGCATTTGTACTCACTTTTACATTGATGTAGTGCGGTTTTTCACTCATTTTAATCTCTAAACTTTCTTGCAACTGCCAATATCCTTTCAGATTTAAATTGATAGAATTTTTTACCTCGGGCATCTGTTTGATTCAAAACATTAAATCCATTATTTGTCAGTATTTTTTCAAGCTCCTGGGCTGAGTAGCATTGCAGGGTGTTTGTGTAAGCTTTCGATATCTTAGCAGGAACGGAATAATTTGGCTGCTCAATGTAGGTAGAATATGAGGTCAAAACGCCAGAATCAGAGATTGTGCTGAATTGAACCTCTCTGATTTGATTTCCATTCTGATTTTTTAGCCAATCTATGGTTAGCCTTGTTATGTTATCGTCCTTCTTTAAATAGTCTAAATTAAATATATCAAATACATAAATGCCGCCATTTTTAAGGTTTTTATTAATATTTTGGATCGTCTTTTCAAAATCAGATTTTGTTAAGTGCCCAATAGAATTGAATATTGTTATCACCGAGTCGAATTTTCCAAGAAACGTATTGCGGCAATCACCCAATAAAAATTTAACCTTCATATTTTGGGTTTTTGCCTTTTTTCTGGCAATTTTAAGCATATTGGCATTGATATCCACGCCAGTGACATCAAATCCAGATTTGACAAGCCAAAAAACCTGAGATCCGGTACCACAAGTAAGGTCGAGGACGGTTTTTGCTTTGTATTTTTCAAGTATTTTTTCTAGGTAAGAGTTGATTGTTTTTGAACTATTTTCATTGAAATCATCATAATGCTGCGCACGTGTGTTGTAGTAAGAGGCTTTGGCTGTCGTGTGATTTACCGGTTTCATACGATTCCTTAAGGGTATCCAAAAATTGAGCTTAATAATTTATACATATTCATTGATTAAACCAATTAATCTTATTGGTGCTTCTGTGCCACAGCTAATTTTTATTGGCAATATCATAACAAAGCTTTTTATGTCATCGACTCATCGTTAACAGGTTTTATTTAAGACTGAAATTGTATCATATCTTGCTTTAAAATCCTTTTCGTCTTAATCCATCTTCTCAATAAATGAAATCATTCTACTGGCGATAGTTATTGAAACAGATTCCTCAAAAGAGGCAGAAAAACTAGTCCCTAATTTAGCAAGCTAAGAATGCTTGTCACTTATGTATTCTATCTCGTCATTAGTTCGGTGATTAAAAGTGTTTAAAAATATGTTTGGATTTTAATATATGTTTTGTCTTAT
>CAYTZU010000079.1:0-4616 GCA_964442725.1 uncultured Pseudomonadota bacterium | reverse complement strand
AAGCCCAACGGCTAACTTTGTGAAGGCCGGATAAGGATCGGTCCACTCCAAGAACTTCCCATCGCCCCATTCGCCCTGCCCCACAGAAATAATGTTTTTTGAAAAACTGACCCAAAAAGGCTTGTAATTAAAGTTTGAGATCAATGCCTGGTTGTTTTTGCTTGAAAATAGCTCTTGAACATTTGAGCCCCTATGTGAGACTCGCAGACATGATTTTGAGTTGTTATCAATGCCCAGGCCGATTTCATAAATGGGACTGCCCTCTTGAAGCCAGGTCAACTGACCAATTTTTGCCTCAAAATTTGGATCTTTTGTTGGGAGCAAATGAACAAAAAGCCCAGCATTTCCTTTGGCTTTAAAATAAATTGAGCCCTCACCATCAAAGGTCTTACCTGTCCATAGAAACTTACCATTAAAATTTGGAACCGATATTTTCTCGCGGCCAATTTCGAACAACAATTTTGGAAAAAATCGCTGTAGAATCGCATTTAAATTATAGATAAAATTGAGATGCTTAATGCTTGACTGATCAAATAACGCTGTATTTGAAAGTGCATCGATAATTATCCTTATAATTTTATCTGCCACCATCTTCGGATTTTCGTAAATTATCAATGCCGAAGCCGAAATTGCAGCAATGTCATCAACCATTTTTGCACGTTGATCATCACTGATAATTTTTTTATCCTTGATTAAAGTCAAAGCATCCACATAAAGCTGCATTGCATAATCTAGGTCCTCCTTTGTTCTAAAATTCAGGCTTTTTATCTTTTCAAACAAAATTTGGAAATTTTGACGATCATCGGCTGCTTTTTTATCCTTTTCAATGTCGGCCTTTCCGGTAGTCAAATTGGCCCGCTCGGTGTATCCGTAGGCATCGGCATCTCGATAGCCAGAATCGGCCTCTGCTTCAAGCAGTGCAGCCATTGCACCCATCGCTCCACCGGCAAGAGAAAAGCCTATATTTTTAGCTGTGGTTTTAAGGTCAACCTTTACCTCATCTGTTTCTTCATCACTCATGTTCATGGCAGCCATGTAGCTCCCAGCCTCTGAAATCCTTAATGCCATGGCGGCAGCGTTGATAAAAAATTTTCCAACATTAACCGGCTTGTTGTGCCAATCAAGCGTTGGAGTGCCATCACTTTCAATTATTAATTCAAATGGATAAATGGCCGACTGCTGCGGCGCCTTTCCCAAAATATAAGATTTTTTGTAGATTAAATCTGTTCCTGAAATTGAGGGCCCTTGCTGATCAAATTGATATTGGTACGGTTGATAAATTCTTACATTTCCAGAAAACATTGAGTTAGTGGTCTGCGAGGTATCCCAAGCTCTTGAAGAAAGCTTAACTCTGGAATAAAGCGCAATTGTTTGTGATGGTGGTTTTAAGAACTTTAGCTGACCAAAATCTTTGATTAACTGACTGTAAAAAACGCCTGACAAAAAACCATCTTTGCAAACAGGCCCAGAACCGAAAAGCAATTTATTACCATCAAGCGCAAACCAAACAGTTTTTTGCTCCTTTTTTAATTGAAATTTTGATGAACTTTTAACTCCATCTTTGATCAAATGCTTTATTTCAACAGAATCACCGACAAAATCTAAACTGATTCGATCTTCGTTTTTTGAATTTACTGAAGACAGCTCAAGGCTTATTTGTTCATCTTGGCGATCAAAAATAAAGAGCCCAAAACCGGACTCTCGCAGACTTATGGAGGAAGTTTTAATTTTTTCATCATTAAAAACAGCGACTGGCTCGCCAATTGGTTCCGGATAAATCCCAGCCGAGGTCATTATTCGCGCAATGCTAATCGGGCTATCCGTGCATGAAAAGCCCAAACGCTTGATTTGTCGTGGCTCGACTTCTTCCTCCCAAAAAACCAACGGATTTTGGCCATCCTCTCCTTGCCCAACAACAATTTGATTTCCGCGCAAACTGATCCAAAATCGTGTGAATTTGCCTGCAATTATTTTTGCCTGTGGAAGGACTGCGTTTGGTACAGAAACGACTTCATCAAAGGTATCCCCATTTTTCTTGAAAATTTTTAAATTTCCACTCTCGCTGGAAGAAAACACAATTTTCCAAATCCAATCGGGACCAATAGTTTCTTTTTGATAAAAATAAACGATTGCATCACCCTTGTCTTGAACATAAACCATAAATGAAATCGTCATATTCAATTTTGGATTCTGAGCACTTGTCAAATCCTGTCCAGCCAACCATGCAATTGCATTTTCATACATCGGTTGAAGCATCAAAATTTTCGAGGCATCAAACTGCTGGATTTCTTTTATTCCAGCGCCTGAAATGGTTGGAAGTTTATCAACACGCGTGTCCTTGTCTTTTGTAATTGAGGCTCCATGTTTCCAAATTCTCGTCTTTCGAATAGCTCCAACTGGAGCTATGAATTCGCCAGCAATTTCCTCGGTCGAATTTATCGGATCACCTAAATCTTGCCCAGTAGGAATTTGGAATGAATCAATTCCCGCGCCAGAACCCTTGAACTCAAGAAGTCCTGGGAAATTCGTCTTATTTACAACGCGAGTCAGATAAGCCCAGCCATGTTCATCGGGAATCAAAAGCGATGTTGGATAGGTCAAAAATGACCAAAAAGATGCAACTGTTATGAACAAAAAATTTGATCTATTCAATATTTTGGGCACAACAGAAAAGACTAATTTTTGACCAAAAATAATCGCTCAAGCAGCTTATTTTAAAAAACCATATTTTTTCAATAAAGTTGAAATCACCTGCCAGTTTTTGCTTTTAAATAACCAATCACTTCGGTTTGTTTGATTGTTTTCTGTTCACCAGAGACCATATCCTTAATTGTTACATTATTTGCCAGCTGCTCATCGTGACCCAAAATTAAAACCGTCGTTGAACCTAGTTTATTTGCTTTCTTCATCATGTTTCCAAAGGAACAATCCTCGAACATTATGTCGGTACAAAATCCAGCTTCGGCAATTTCACGGGCTAAAATTATGGCCAAAGTACGCTGTTCTATGGACATTGGGATAACCAGATTTAAATCTTGATTATCCAAACTAGGGAGTAAACTTGCCTGCTCCAAAATTAAAAGCAGTCGTCCAACGCCAATTCCCGCACCAATGGAGGATACCTGTTTTTTTAATTCAAAGGCCTCTGAAAGATCATAACGTCCACCACCACAAAAAGTGTCTTGAGCGCCCAAAAGATTAGATTTAAATTCAAAAACCACACCGTTGTAATAATCAAGCCCACGCACAAGTCTTTGATCGACAAAGAAATTAACCCCAAGCAGTGTCAAATTCTTTTTAATGTTTTCCCATTCAACCAACGATTCGGCTTGAAAAAAACTCTCAAGCATTGGAGCACTATCAAAAAGACTTTGGCATTGCGCGCTTTTGCAATCAAAACATCGCAAAGGATTTGTCTTTATTCGTTCATTGCATCGAGCACAAAGTCCAGAGCTTTTTTCATTCAAAAACAAGACCAGCTCTTTTCTGTGATTTGCTCGCTCCTGACTGTTGCCCAGAAAGTTGATATTCAACGAATAATCAAATTGGCCAAAGGTTCGTCCAAAAATTCGATTCAATAATTCAATAAAAACAACGTCATGCTCAAAGCCTTGTGCATCAACTATTTCAATGTTGAATTGATCAAACTGCCTCCAGCGGCCCTTTTGTGGTCTTTCATGACGAAAAACAGGCCCAGACGAAAACACTTTCCAAGGGCTTGCCTGAACATTGGAATTTAAAAAAGCTCTAAAAGTGGAAGCTGTTATTTCCGGACGAAGACACAATCGATCTTCATGGTCTTGAGATTCAATTAAAAACATCTCTTTTCCAACAACATCCGTACTTTGCCCAACGCAACGAACAAAAAGATCAAGATTTTCAATTATTGGGGTTTGAATTTGAGAAAAGTTATTGGCCAACATTTTCTCCATAAGCAGTTTTTCAAGCTTTTTTTCTAGCCTTATATCCAACTTATCGCTTGTGCCCCTCACAGGGGTGGTTTTAATCATCTGATAACCAAATTGCAAATTATTAAACCGACTGTTTTTCAAGTCTAACACACATCTGTCTAATTTAAATTCTCAAGGTATTCAAACTGAGACTTTTTAATATTGATTTTATCAAAAATGGCGCATAAATTTCAGCCCAATTTAAATCGGATTTATAAAGACAAAAATGGATTTTAAATTTATGGCCGATCCGACAAAATTAATAAAAAAAATCATTCCACAAAATAGCCATTGGAAGATTGACCTTTTGAACAACTGGCAGGAAATAACCACTCTGGCCGGGAGCAATTTAAAAATAGAGTCTATTCTGGATAAGACGCTTGTAGTCGGGGTTCCACATCCGGCCATTGCCCATCAACTATCAATGGTCTGTCAGGCCCTATTGGAAAAATTAAAAAGCATTGTTCCTGACTGCAAAATTGAACGTTTAGCCTTTAAAATCGTCGATTTTTGTTCAAAGGAAAAGGCGCCTTTTTGTCAAAAAACGGATAAAAAACCTGAGCCTGAAAATAAAGAGCATCAACTTTCAATCCAAAACCCATTCGGATTATTCGGTTTTGAAATCTCTTTGAACCAAAAAGAGATGAAAAGCCTGGACTCCGTATG
>CAYTZU010000078.1:0-4654 GCA_964442725.1 uncultured Pseudomonadota bacterium | reverse complement strand
TCCGATGGCATGAACCTCATTTTTAATAAATTAAATCCTCAGGGCGGAATTGGTGGAAAATTGGTTAAATTAAAGGTTTTGGACAGCGAAAATGATGTAGTTGTCGGAGAGCAAAATGTTTATGACATTCTTCAATCCACTCCATTTTTCCTTGGCCTTTATGGATCAAAGGTTTTCTCTTGTATTCTGCCAAAGATTGCAAACAAGGAAATTTTAGTCTTTTTTCCGGTCGTAGGAGACAAAATTTTCAGAAAAAAAGAGTATGGCTACATTGTTCATTTTAGAGCATCGATAAAGCAGGAAATCGCCGCACTTTTGGACTATGCGGTTAATAAACTTCATCGACAAAAAATTGGAATTTTCTATGAGGACAGCCAGTGGGGTCAGGAAGGACTTGTCCAGGCGGAAAATGTGCTCTTGGAGCTGGGCGGCCTAAAGGCCGTTGCCAAGGCCTCATATCCAGAAAACACCGTGGAAATAACAACTGCCATAAAAACAATTTCTGACCGCAATCCAGAAGTGGTTTTGTGCATTTCTCACGCGCGACCGACCTATAATTTTATTCTACAAGGGCTAAAAAAGGGCTTAAAAACAAGCAAATTTATGGGTCTGGGCGAAATTGTGCCAATTCAAGAAATTCTCCAAAAATCACGCGGAATTGAGCTGATCACCTCGTCAGTTGTTCCAAGCCCATTTAAAAGTGATTTGCCTTTGGTCAAACAATATCGCGATGACATGGCAAAATTTTATGCAAACAAAAGTATGTCGCAGTTTTTCCTAGAAGGTTACATAATTGCTTCGATTTTTTCCGAATGTTTAAAGCAGGTTGGGTCGCCGTTTAAAATTGCCGATGTAATTTCAAAATTTGAGTCGCTCAAAGAAACTGACTTTGGTGGAATTCGCATAAACTTTGATCCAGACACCCGATCTCTTTCAAGCGATGTCTGGATCAATCTTGGCGAGAAAAAACAATGGCCTATTTATAAGGCAAAAGGTTCTCAAGGCTGAGCAACTGGAAGTTACAAAACATTCTCTCCGCCTTCTATAAAGGCTTTTACTTCAATGAATAAAACTTGATCGGTAAAGACTTCCAAGAAATAGGGGTTGTAGGCCATATGTTGGTTTATAAATTCCAAAATGCTTCTTATTCCATCCAATTCATTCAAAAAACTGGTGATTTTGGAATCAAATTCATCGATCAGAGAAGTCTTTCCACTTTGACAAATATACGAGAAAATCGCTGGCATGAAAGAGGAGAACTTTGCTCGCAATGAATCAAGATAACTATGAGTCATTTCAGTGATTTGTGTTTGGCTCAATTGACGGGCCTCATACTTGACGGCAAAAAAGTTATAAACTACTCGCACAAAATCTGAATTGCAGAACAATCTATCCTTTAAAAAGATGGATACCAATTCAAAAGGCTTTTGACAAGGGTCTTTTGGGAAAAAGTCAAAGTTTGAAATTAAATTGCCCCCATCTTGCCAAGCTTTTATTCGGTTTATTTCGTCCAAACCTGCATTTAAAAATTCAATTATCCAAGAAAGTTTCTCCAATGAGGCTTTGTAAAAAAAAGGTTTTTTTGGGGAGGCCGGAGAGAGTGGTTGTTCCTGGCAATCTGGACGTTCATCTTCTGCCCATGGTCTAGGAAAACGAGGACAGGAGGCGTGAAATGCATAAAACACCAAAAACAAAATAACCAACCGCTTGAAAATCATAAAAACAACCTCATTTTTATTTTCTGTTAAACAAATATTTATTTTATAAATTTGAATTCTAAGTATTGGGGCGGGATTTTAAAAGATTTTTTGAAAATTAAAATAAGTGAATTATAAAAATAACATATTTTATTGACTTAGCTTTATTATTTCCTGCTTTACGAGGTCTTTTAAGATAAATAAAGTCATTATTTTTTGAGCGACTTTTGCTTTTCGAGTTTTCATTATCCGCAGCATTTTTTCTAGAACATTTTCTTTGGTCAAATCATCCGTAATTTCAGGCCTGAAATCAGCCAGAAAATAAAAATTGTCGCTCCATTCAAGAAGCTGCGTATAATTTCCCAGTAAACGATCAATTATTTCGTCTAAACTAACTTCAACGCCATCTTGAACTTCGCCATTTAAAATTGGATCAGAGCTCAAAACAAACTCTTTAAAGGCTTTAATGAAGTCTTGGCGACAAAACAATCCCTGGCAAATAAATTGTTTGTTTTTATCCCAAATAATCTTGCATTTCTTTCTTTCAAAGGGCCTAAAGGATTGAAACTTAGAGCCCATCGAAATCCAAGTAAAAACCTCATCGGGCTCATTGACATAAGCATCCAAAAACTCAATCATCCACTCAATTTTCTCTAAAATGCCTTGTAAAAAGCATTTTTTAGGAGAACCCAGTGGCAAATTTAATGGAAGGATCTGATCGGTATAAATCGGATCATGCCGCCTCAGCCATGGCTTTGGGTCTGGGCAATGGGCAAGAGGCGCATAGCAAAAAGCTATTAAAATAAGTATTTTTTTCAAAAACATTATGGACGCGTCATTATCTCGTCTCGAACGATGGGTATTCCTCTGTGACTTTGGCGAGAATATAAAATTCCACCAGCAATTTTGAAACTTTCGCTTATTATTACAAAGGTGGGTTTCTCATTGATGGATTCTTTGAACAACCGAGGATGTTCTACTATAAAATTGAAAATATCGAATAAAAAGATCGAGTAATTCTTTATCTCTAAAACTTTTTTTGAATTATCATCTCTATATTGGGGATCGCTAGATAAATCCTGGCAAAGCCCAGCAATGTAAAAGAATTTTGAAATGATACCCTTTTCTGTTTTTTTTGCCCTGACCTGTATTTCTTCTCTGGTTTGTTGGACTAGCGTAAATGGTATTTCTGATTTAGGCGTAAGACATCGCTTATATTCCAGAAATTCAAGATTATACGCTATTACCTCAATAACCTTTTGAAAAATAGGCTCACCAATGGCTACGCTAATTAAAATAAAGGCTTTATTCAATTTTTCTTCTAGTAATTTTTTAAACTCATCATCAAGGACAAATTGTTTGGTTTTATAATTAGCGAGAAAATCAAAAAGATTATTTAAAACATCGGCAATGGCCGCAAAACCTTGCGTTGAAGAAAAATCAACCTCTTCTGGGGCTGGAATTTCTTTTTCTAAAAATATATGTGGTGCTGTTTGAAGTGTTTGCACAAAACAGAAAACGATCAAAAATCTTGAAATCATAAACAAAAAAACCAATAATTTTCATTAGAAATAAATTACTCATTGTCCCCTACTATAAAGACAATTTATTTTTTGAAAAGTGTTTCAGGCTAAAATGTACCTTAAATTTAGTAATTACGATCATCAAAAAATCTAAATAATTGCTTGTTTTGAGCGTTTTCAAATAAACAATTTGTAGGTTTTAAGCATTCAAATTTGTTCCAGAGGCCTAAAAATTGTTTGATTCCCTAGATTTAGATAACGTTTATAAGTGGTTTTGGTATTCCTCTTCGATGAAGGTTCTTTCCATCGGGGTCATGCTTTTTTCGATCATGATCTGCTTTGCCGTCGCCATGCAGCGATTCAACCCCACCGACAAGGTTCCAGAGCTCAAAATTATCGATGCGGCCAAGCAAAAAGAGTTTGGGCAGCTGACAGCCAAGGTCAAAACCGGGCTTTTTATTAAAAATTTTTCTGAGTTTGACCTGAAAAAAAATAGTTTTATCTGCGACTGCATTGTTTGGTTTGAGTTCAATTCCGACGAAGTGATGCTTTCGACAATTGAATCCTTTGCCCTGGACAACGGTGATGTTTTAAGCCGTTCTGAGCCGGACGTGCGAATTCAGGGCAACAAAACGATTGCAAATTACAATGTAAAACTGTCTTTCAAAGCCAACTTGAACTTCCATAATTTCCCCATTGAGGGACATCGTGTGGCCCTAGTTTTGACCAATAATTTTGTCACGCCCAGAGAGCTTTTTTTCACCGTTGACAATGGATCTTTCCGAATTGCCGATGGACTATTCATTGCCGACTGGGTGATTCGCGACACGAGCACTGATGCCGGCTTTTCCGAGTCGGTTTTGGATCGAAATGATTCAAGCAAGGTTTCATCACGGCCTCAGGTGGCCTTTATCATAAACGTTGACAGTAAAGGCATTCGCAAATTTTTGATAATTTTTATGCCAATTTTGATTGCAATTTTACTCTCAATGTTTTCCTTCATTGCCGGAATTGCGGGCAACAGAGCTTCGCAGCAGCGCCAAGTCCTTCCAACAGCTGCAATTACCGCAATTATCGGATATCGCTTCGTCATTGAAAGCATTCTGCCCCAGGTCGGGTACTTTACAACGACCGATTATTTCTTCATTTTTATGCTTTTTGTCGCCTTTTGGAACTTTGTATTTCAAACACTTTTTATTTGGCACTTAAACCATGCCCTTTCACTGACCGGCGCGGCCCTGGATGCTTCGATGCACAAATTTCGAGTGATCAATACCTTGGCCTTCCTATTTTCGACCATTTTGACCGCCACTGGGATTGGAATAATTGTTTTAAGGTAAAATGGGTTTTTCATGCAAAAAACACTGAAAACTTCAGTTTTACAATCCAATCAATGATCCTAATTTACTAAATTCAGGAAAGTGTTACTTTGAG
>CAYTZU010000077.1:0-4727 GCA_964442725.1 uncultured Pseudomonadota bacterium | reverse complement strand
CAGCCTCTGCATCATCCAAACGGACTAATAAATTGCCCCTTTCTGCCTCAAGCTCGGCAAGCTTTGGTTCAATTTTTTTCACCTTTAAATAAGCTAGCTTTTTAACCTGATCTAATTTTTCTTTTGTAGCCTGTTCAATGGCAACTCGATCCTGCAAAAAATTAAGCGTCAATGTCGTGCTTGAGCTCTTTAACTCCCTGTTTTGGTCATTTATTTTTGCCATTTTTGTACCAAGTTCATTGTTTTTATCACGCAGTTGATCAATTGTCTCATTTAACGCCTTTAAATCAGCCTCTTTTTTTGAAAGTTGTGATTCAATTTTTGACAACTTAGAATTTAAAACAACTTTTTCAGCATCGTGTTGGGCCTTGAGTCCATTTTTAACCTTTAAAATGTGGCTTGATAAAACTTGGGTCTGTTTGCTTGCAAGTTTTAAATCATTTTCCAATTTTTCCTGCCTTTGACAAAGCTCTTTGTTCTGGCAAAGCAACGTATTTTCGTCCATTCTTTTAGTCAAATCATCGATTTCATTTTTAAGCCGATCTCGTTCTGAATTTAGTTCGACAATTAAACGATTATTTTCCTCTGAAAGTTTAACTATTTCCTTTGCTCTTTGGTCTTTAACAGTGTCCAACTCAATTCTTAAGTCTTTGGCCTGTTGTAAATGCTTCTCTTTTAGGCTCTTTTCAGTTGAAAGAATTGACTCTTTTTTCCCCAACTCAGTTTCTAAATCAGAAAGCCTCAAACCAAGCGTTTCAATTCTATTTTGAAGACCACTTGAAAAATTTTTACCATTCTCTATATCTATTTTCGTTGAATCTAGCTCATCGATTGCCTTTACATAATCAGATAAAAGTTGTTTGAAATCATCTTTTTTTCTCTTCAAATCGCGTTCAAGCAACTCTGCGCCAGGCAAAATAGTCTTATACTGAAAAATAACCATGCCAGAGATAGAAACTGCCATTAAAAAAACACTGCGCACTGTTTTTTGCAACATCAGTCCCACCACCAATTGATTTGCCACTTAAAGGTTTTAAAAGCTGTCACCGTTTCCCATTAAATAAGTTGTTTGGAAAAAAGTTTTGACTAATAAACACGCAACATCGAGCATTCTATTTTTTAGCGGTTTTACAATGCAAGACCTTGTATTGAGCAACTGTCCAAACCCTCGATTAAAAGGAAAGAGCCACCTTGCCCCAAATCATATAATTACTCA
The DNA here is from genome assembly GCA_964442725.1 of uncultured Pseudomonadota bacterium. Taxonomy (GTDB): domain Bacteria; phylum Babelota; class Babeliae; order Babelales; genus CAYTZU01. The sequence goes on along the minus strand of CAYTZU010000077.1, from coordinate 3,511 downwards.
TTGAAGTTGCGTCCTGACCAAACTCATAATTTCCACCCAAAGTTAAGGAAACTGGGAAGAATTCGCTTTCAAAAATGTAGGTTCCCGAAACCCAAATTGTATGCGTAATTTGCGCAGGCATTGCGGCCGATGAAAAATCAAATTCGCTGGCCAAAATTGTAGTGTTATTGGAGGCTCCAAAGGTGTGAGGGCTTGATAAATCCAAATCAAGCGGTTCATAAGTTCGATAATCGAAGGCGCTGACAAAGGCATATTTATCATCAACCCAATCACCACTTTTTATGCGTATTTTTTCAGCCTCTTTGGCCCAAAAAGCGTATCCAACATCAAAACTTAAAAATCCAATTTGCGCATCAAGACCAATAAAGCCCTCCGTCACGCACCCAGGGCTAACTTCAAGCTCCATGGTTGAAACATTTGCAAAAGGAATCAACTGGCCAGCCTTGTCTTTTTGGCCAACTAAAAAGTATCGCTGCCAAGGCATTCGAACCTTTGAATCCATGAATGCATCGAGAGTTCTGATCTCCTTAGCTTTAAAGATATATCGCATCGTGGTATTAAAAAATGCCTCAAGCGCAAAGACATCGTTGGAAAATAAGTCCATGGTTCCTTCAATTCCACCGCCAAGTTCAAAGTGATTACCGTTTCCCCTCAATGGTTCAAAAAGAAACTCACCGGTCGATTTTTCGCTTGTTGGAAAAACAACGCTGCAAAACAGGGCACAGTCATAAGTTTGTGTGTCGGCAACTCGCTGGCCAATGGTCAAATCAATGTCTCCAAGCCCAAAATTGGTTCTTTTTTTGCCAGAATAAATTTTCGAGTACTGCAGCGCGACCTGCGCATTAGCCTGATCAGCAGCTGGTTGCTTGTAAACCATGTAAGTGGTCAAAAAAGCCGGTTCTGGTGGGTGTCCGGCACCAGTGGCCTCCTCATCATTGAAAGTTGCTGGAGTTTGTCCAAGAGCTTTGTAAGGGACGGAATATTCTCCTTCAAGGAATTTTTCAAAGCTGTCATCACCTGTTGAACTAAATTTTATTCCTAGTTCATTTTGAACGCATAAAATTGGAACATTTAATCTGAAAAATCCAACATTTGGGAAGTTTGCATAACAAGCGATCCGTGCACCAAAGGCTCGGCTGCTTGGACTCAAAGAAAGCTCTCCAGAAGGAGCTTTTTTTGGATCATTGGCAAAATCGTCATAATTTTTAGTGTATTCCAAATATCCAAAATCTGCCCATGTAAAAGGACCCGTTCCTATTGATTTTACCGGTATTCCAGAGTTTGGAACCATTGGTGCTTTGGCTTTGCTTGAAGAATATGAAGCCAAATCCTCCATTCGCACGTGCGCTTGAACAACGGGCGCAGATAGCTGCGTTCCGGTCTGATAAGTTGGATCACCGTTGAGTCTTAAAACATTGTTTGCTCCGACATCTTTTTTATATTCAAAGGCATTGTGAATCATATTTTGACTTGGAATATCGGTCCTTTCGACCTCCGTTGAAGCGGCTCCTGAACCAAAATTTAGAATTGATTTATTTGCAGCGCCAAAATACCCACCAAATCGATCCTTTTTAACCGACTGACGATAAAAAGCAGTTGCCTGAAGACTCAATCCGATCTGCTCATGCTCAAAATTGTCGCAATATCGACGCAATTTGTACCAGCCCGAGTGGTCCACAAACAGCTCTCGACCAGGCGAGCGCGGAAGAAAAAAACTCTTGTTTGTAGTGCTGACATTGGCTGCCAATTTTGTCTGCACAAAAAGGCCAAAAACAAAAAGTAAAACTAAAAATCTCTTAGACATCAAAAATTTCCAAAGCAAAAACAATTTGCCTCAATTTAAAGTTGGATAAAAATAACCTTTAAAAGCAGTTCAGGTCGATGAATTAAACAAAAATTAAAAATTATAAGCCTGACTGGCACCAATTGCGCTACCACCAAGTTTATTTGCAGGAGTTGCAGGGCTCAAAGGTCTAACAACCCCTCGCCCACTTCTTACAGGAGTTAAAGTGCCGACTCTGCCAATTGGCATGGTATTGGCTCCTTTCAATCCAACCAAAACACGATCCAATGGCGACGCAGAAACTCGTGGGATTACGCTCGATGTTTGTAGAGTGCGTGGCATTGCCGTAGTTAAAACAGCAGTGGGCTGTTTTTTAGTGGTCTGCGTTTTTTGATCAGGATTTTCAGTCACTGACGTTGGAGTCGATATTGATGTCGTCGGAGCTGGGACTACGGCAGGCAAAGCTTGTTGGGCTGCCCCGGCTCCAGAAATAATCATCGGCGTTGCAGGCAATGAACTTGCTGGCGATGAAACTACCGTTGTCGGAGTTGGAGCAGGAACTACGCTTGGAATCGGGGTTGTTGTTGCCATAGGCATCGTTGTCATTGATGGCGTTGTTGCCACAGGCGAAGGCATCATTGGCGAAACGCCTGAATTGGTGGAAAATGGACTGATTGTCGGCGAAGTGACAGTTGCTGCCGGAATTGAAGGAGTCGAACTCACTGGATAAGCGCTCTGTGACGGCATAATTGTCGTTGGTTGAGGCACGGTTGACGGCAAAGATGCTGGAGTAGAAGCTGAGCTCGGAGTGCTGATAACTTGAGGTGCTGGACTTGGGGCAGGATTTATTTGAGGCTGGCCCTGTGGCTGTCCCCAAAAATTATTTTGTGGAAAAGCGTTTGGGCTTGGCATAAACATTGACGAAGACTGCATTGAAGGCAGGCTTGCATTTATCGAAATTGTGTTTGTATTTGTATTTGTGCTTGTTTGAAGCACAGGAGCAGATTTAGAAGGCGCAGCAACTACTCCTGAACTCGTTGGCGCAGTTTTTGGCTTTGGCAAAGTTGAAGCTTTTGCTGGACTTACTGGTGGCAACGTTTTGTCTTTAGGAGTTGTTGTCGACGGCGATTTATTTGCAGGAATTGCTTTTGCAGGAAGCGCTTCCTCTTCATCATCATTTTCATCCTGATTCTCACCTTCTTCTTGGCCTTCAGGCGTTTCCTCTTCAGGCTGATTTCCACCTATTTTCATTATTTCAAAATTTTCTTCGGGGAGTTGTGGAAAATCCTCCAAAACCCCATCAGGTTCACCAGACGAAGGATGCTGCTGAGGATCTTGTTGCTCAATATTTTCTTCAGTCTCTCTTTCTATAGAATTACCCCCAGTTGGGACGTCGTCATCGGGAATTTGAGTCTGCCCTCCGTATGAGGGCTCACCTGGGTCTTGCAAGAAAATTAGCTGTCGATGCGGCTCCTTGGCCGCGGCTAGCGTCTCCTTGTTTTGGCTGATACTCACTTGGACCTTGCGCAGAAACATCGCTTAAAGCTGTATCCGATAGATTTGGCTGAATTGTTGTCTGTCCTTGTGGCGCTCCAGGCGTGAAATATAAATTATTAGGAGGCAATATCGATGAGGCAGGCACTAAAACATAAGGTTGATCATGGCCTCCCAAATAAGACGATGATGGACGCTGAGGCAACGGTGAATATGGTCCTTGCAGTGTAGAAA
>CAYTZU010000076.1:0-4732 GCA_964442725.1 uncultured Pseudomonadota bacterium | reverse complement strand
TGGGTGTTTTCGAAATGAAGTCTCGGCTTGGAACGTTTTATAAAGAAGAAATTGTTAATAAGATTAAGCTTAGTTTGAAGCTCGGAAACATTCATATGGTACCCCGAGTTGAGAAAATCGTTATAAATACAGGAGTAAAAGAGGCTGTTCAAGACTCCAAAATTCTCAATGGGGTTATTGATATTATCTCCAAAATCGCTGGACAGAGAGCTGTTAAAACTAAGGCAAGAAAATCTATTGCTGGATTTAAGGTCAGAGAAGGTGCAGCTATCGGTGCTCGTGTAACTCTTAGAGATGCAAGAATGTATGATTTTTTAGATAAATTGATAAACATTTCTTTGCCTGGAGTTAGAGATTTTAGGGGTGTAAAAGGAAAATTTGATGGAAATGGTAATTATAATCTTGGAATAAAAGATTGGATGATATTTCCAGAGGTTGATTTTGACAAGGTAGAGGGAAGTAGGGGAATGAATATATCGATTATTACCTCTGCTAAAAATGATAATGAGGCCATGGTATTGCTTAAAAGTATGGGAATGCCTTTTGCTTGAAAATAGGTGTTAGGAGACAATTTTTGTATGGCTAAGAAGGCTCTTATTGAGAAAATGAAGAGGATTCCTAGGGATTCGGTAAAGTTTAGAAATAGATGTTCTGAATGTGGTAGACCAAGGGGTTTCATGCGCTTGTTTATGATTTGCAGAATATGTTTCAGAAAGAATGCGCTCAGTGGGTTGTTGCCTGGTGTTAGAAAGGCTAGCTGGTAAGGAGATCCAAAATGTCTATCGATACTATCGGAAATATGTTGACTTCAATAAGAAACGTCTGTGTTCTAGGAAAAAAATTTACAATTATTCCTCATTCAAAATTTAAAGAGGATATTTTGGCTGTTCTAAAAAAGAGCGGTTATATAAAAGATTTTCAAGTTTTTGAAAATTCTGATCATTTTGGAAAGAGAATTAAGATTTTCCTCAGATATGTTGATGGAGAGTCTGTTATTCATAACTTGGAAAGAGTTAGTACTCCAGGACTTAGAATTTACAAAAAACCATCTGGTTTGCAGCCAGTTGTTAGTGGATTGGGAATTAGTGTTGTTTCGACAAGCAAAGGTGTTTTGACCGACATTGAAGCAAGAAAGCTTTCGGTTGGTGGCGAAGTTATTTTAAGAGTTTGGTAAGGATCAGTATCAAGAAATAGGGTTGTAAAATAGCTATGTCAAAAGTTGGATTGAAAGCCATCGTTTTTTCCAGTGCACAGGTAAAAATTGACGGTAGTGGGATATTGGTAAAAGGACCAAAAGGTGAGGCAGTTCACTCTTTACCGGATGGAATTAGTGCAAAAATCGATGGTAAATCAATTTCAATTCGACCATTTGGAGAGCTCAAAAGCATTGGAAGAGAATTAAAGGCTCTTTGGGGTATGAATCGTGCTATTTTAGCAAATAAAATCCAAGGTGTTGAATCGGGTTTCCAAACTAACATTCTTATTGTTGGATTGGGATACAAAGCCTTATTGGCTGGTAAAAACCTTAATTTTTCTCTCGGATACAGCCATAAAATTGATTTGGCTATTCCGGATGGAATTTCCGTTGAAGTTGATAAGACCGGTCAAAAAATAACAGCTTATTCGATCGACAAGCTTGAGCTTGGTAATTTTTGTGCCAAAGTAAAAGCTTTGCGTCCGGTTGAACCATACAAAGGAACTGGCATTTTCATTGAAGGTGAAAGAATATTGAGAAAAGCTGGAAAGACTAAAAAATCATAAAGTAGTGGTTTTTTGCCTTGAATTGGGCTTTATAGAGGTGGTTATGAAATCAATAGATTTAAAAAACAGGCGAACTGAAAGGCGAAAGCTCAGAGCTCGTAGAAAACTGAAAGTTGTTTCCGGTCAAGATGTACTTAGAATGTCAGTTTTTCGAAGTCATAAGTATTTTTATGCTCAATTGATAGATGATGCGAATGGGAAAACTCTTCTGAGCGCCTCTTCTCTTAAGATGGATGATGGAAAGAAAACTGGTGTTGAAGTAGCAAAGCAGGTGGGACTTGTTTTTGGAGAAAAAATACTCAAACAGGTTCAAGATGCTAAGGTTTGCCTTGATAGAGGTCCATACTTGTATCACGGAAGGGTAAAGGCATTTGCCGAAGGTGTAAGAGAGGCTGGAGTTAAGTTTTAGAGGTGTTTGACTGAAATGGAATCGCCAAGTTTTAATAAAAAAGATATTGATGCAGTTGGCAGTAAGGGTTCTGAAAATATTGGTTCAGGGCTCATTGAGTCGGTTATAAGCATTAGAAGAGTTACCAAGGTTGTTAAAGGTGGTAGACGATTATCATTTGCTTCTCTTGTTGTTGTCGGTGATGGAAACGGAAGAGTTGGAATTGCAACCGGTAAGGGTAAAGAGGCTTCTATTGCGATATCAAAGGCATCCAGAAGAGCAAAAAAAGATTTATTTGCAGTTCCAATGCGTGGAACAACAATTCCATTTCCTGTAAACGCAAAATTTGGTGCAGGAAAAGTGATACTTAGGTCGGCTTGCCAGGGAACAGGTTTGATTGCCGGTGGTGCAATGCGACAGATAATTGAGGCTGCAGGAATTAAGGATATTCTTGCAAAATCAATAGGCTCATCAAATCCCAATACAGTAGCTATGGCCACAATGATTGCTTTAACAAAATTACGATCAGCAAGCAGAATTGCTGCTTTAAGGGGAATTACCTTTGCTGAATCAGTAAATAAAGAGGAGTAGATAGGTGTTGACACTTGATAACCTCAGTAAAATAGTAAAAAAGAGAAAACGAGTTGGCCGTGGTTGTTCGAGAGGTCGAAAATCTGGTCGTGGTTCGAAAGGACAGCTTTCAAGATCCGGTGGAAGAGCTGAAATCAGACCTTCTTTTGAAGGTGGTCAGATGTCGTTAATTCGACGACTTCCGCGCAGAGGTTTTAATAATCGAGGAAAGATTCTTTTTGAAATCATCAGTTTAGCAAAAATAGCGGGAGCTTTTTCCGTTGGAGCTAAAATTGATAGAGATTCTTTGATTGAAAAGGGTCTTATAAAGGGTCGAGTTAACCATTTGATAAAGATTCTTGGACCTGTTGTAGAAGTAGAGAAAATGAATTTTTTTGTTGATGCTGTTAGCGCTTCAGTGAGTAAGGCTATAAGTTTGGCTGGTGGAACAATTAGTTCTCCCATTAAGAAGGAATCGAGATGATTGTTTTGTTCAGGACCTTCTTGAACATCTTCAGGATAGAAGACTTAAGAAATAGAATAGGATATACATTAGGAGTTCTTGCGTTTTTTAGGCTTGGAAGCCATGTTCCATTACCTGGAATCAACGCAAAGGCGCTAATAAGCCTAGCTGGATCAGTTTCAACCGGTGGTTTCTTGTCGTATTTGGACATTATGTCTGGTGGCGCGCTTCGGAAAGGATCGGTTTTTGCTCTTGGAATTATGCCTTATATTACTGCATCAATAATGATGCAAATACTTTCCGTTTCGGTTCCTCATTTAGAAGCGTTGTCTAAAGAAGGTGAGGCTGGAAGGCGTGTCATTGGACAGTACACAAGATATCTAACCATTATTATGAGTATAATTCAAAGTATGACAATGGTTGGAACGCTTGAAATTGGAATGTGGGCTGGTCAATCAGGAAGTCTTTTTTTAAATCCTGGCTGGACATCGCGATTCATGTCGATATTTATGCTTTCAATTGGGTCAATGTTTATTATGTGGCTTGGTGAGCAAATAACTCGATATGGAATAGGATATGGCTCCTCAATTCTAATTTTTGCAAACATTGTTGCGAACTTACCGAGTGGGATTATTCGCGTATTTAATGGACTAATGCGTGGAGAAATAGATCTTTTGTTGGTTTTTGCAATAATTGCGTTTGTTTTAGCATTAACTGCTTGCATCGTTTTTATGGAGCGAGGCGAACGACGGGTTCCTGTGCAATATGCAAGGAGGGTTGTTGGAAGGCGTGTTTTTGGTGGAGTAAGTTCTTATATTCCATTTAAAATAAATTCTTCTGGTGTAATGCCTGTGATTTTGTCTGGCCCAATTGTTTCGATGTTGATAATTTCTTCAAGGCTTATATCAAATTTCATTCCAGCGCTTTCGTTCCTTAAAGATTTGCTTGATTATCAGTCTCCATTGATGCTTTTTATAATGGCCGTAACTATAATATTTTTCAGTTATCTTTATACATCGATTATTTATAATCCTATTGAGTTAGCTGAAAACATTAGGAAAGCTGGTGGGTTTGTTCCAGGCATCAGACCTGGACGAAGAACAGCTGAGTGCTTCAATTATATTTTGACCAGGGTTGGTTTTCCTGGGGCAATTTATATTGCGTCTTTGGCTGTTATTCCTGATATTGCAGTTAAAGTTTTTGCTCTTCCCATTAGATTGAGTGGACTTAGTCTTTTGATCGCTGTTGGAGTGGCTTTGGATACGGCATCTCAAATAGAGTCATTTTTAATTGAAAGAAAATACGAAGGTTTTTTGGGATCAAAGAGAAGAATAAAGGGTCGAAGAGCCTAATTTTGGGTTTTGAATAGTTTATATATAAGTTATTTTTGGAATAGCTGGACATGCAACATAAAAGTATTCTCGTTTTAATTGGTCCGCCAGGAGTTGGAAAAGGAACTCTTGCAGCTAAGTTTGAAAATTGCTTATCGATAAAAACAATCTCCACTGGTCAGCTTTTTAGAGAAAATGTTGAGAGAAAGACAGAATTGG
>CAYTZU010000075.1:0-4934 GCA_964442725.1 uncultured Pseudomonadota bacterium | reverse complement strand
CCTCATCTTTTTTGCATCATCGAGAAGCAGTTCATTGTGTGTCATTTGTCTACTTTTGCCATATTTGCACAAATCATTGGAAAAGTAGGATTTTCCGGTGAAAAAATATAGAGCGTTAATCCAGCGAATTTTCGTTGAATTTATTAATTGTTCTTCGGTTGCCTCTTTTAAATCACTAAAATCTTTGAGATACGTGGTTTCGATTCTAACGCATCTAAATGGTTTTGTTTCAAAGAAAAGCCAAGCTAAAGGGAATTTCCAAAGTTGCACATATTCAAAGAGAATATGCTTTACCTGGGCCTCTCCATCGGGCAGGACAAGGATCAGGCTGTGCGGTTCGTTTCGATTGTAAAGACCAATTTTCTCATTGAGATCGACTACGGAAACCTTTTCAAAAATATGTGGCTCCCCTTGGGCTGATACTTGATAATCAAAAACACGAAGCGGTTTGTTCTCTTTGTTTGGCTCATGGTTGAATTCATCGCGTATGACCACGGTTGTTTTTAAATCCTTTATTTTTTCATTAGTTCTAAAATCATCTCTGTGAGCAAAAATACTTAATGCGAGGAGTCCAAAAATCAATAATAATTGTCCAAACATAGTTTTTCCTGTTGCTTAAATGTTTTTTTACCTATTAAATTCTTCTGCTGCCTTGTCGCAAATCCAATGATATAAATCAATTGCCTCTTCTTTAGTAAGCTTTCTTATTGACTTTTGAGTTGGGAAAGCTTCTTTAAGGTGTTTGATTAACTCCTGTGGTAGCGCATTGACTATTGAAGAAAAACAGTGATTTCCTTTGCTATCAAATGAGATCATTTTGTTGAGGCAATCACGCATATTTTTAGTAAATATTGATACATCAAAGTGGTTAAAATTTGTTTCAATAAGAGAACCAAATTTGTGAATTTCGATTCGCAAATAAGAACCAGCGCGGAAAGGCACAGGCTTGAGCGAGCGGCTGTCATAAACATTAAAATCGTTTGGGTTTTTTATGATTTTGCAATTGACCATTCTATGGTGCGCTGATCCGAATTTTGTTTCTGAAAAATAAGATTTTCCATCAAAAATGTGCAAAGCATTTAACCATAAAACTTTCTTTGAAAATGGCAATTGATCTAAAGACAAAGATTTTAAAGAAAAGGCGAATGGTAGCTTTGCATCGAGATTAAGAGAATCTGTATAAATACCACTATCTATTTTACCCTCATAATAAACAGTACTCTCTATTGTGCCTCCATTAAAAAAGTCCCACCATGACTGCTTCAGGCATCTTTGATAAGAAATACGTCGCTCTCCATTGGCTTCAATTATAATTAAAACTTTGCGCTCATCTGGAGTTAGTTTTTTTGAGAGTGCACCGATAGTCTCTGGAGTTGTAGCTTTAAAACTGACTTTTTCGCCCCATTGATAATCTTGGTAATCAAAATATTGGAGAGTTTCTGTGGGATTTGGAACTGCGTCACCAGGGATGCCTTTAAAAAAAGGCGTAAAAATCAATGAAAGATATAAAAAGGTTATTTTCTTAAACACTTCGTATCCGTGTTGTTTTAAAACTACTTGTTATCGCAAGAACTCTAGAAATCTTATCAAAGGTTAGAATTACCGCAAAAAACAGCAGAAAAACTACTTCATTTGTTGTTTTTCACTGTTTTGATAAGGAAAAACTTTTCAAACAGTAAACTTAGCTCGCTGCAGTGATCTTAAATTAAAATCCTTTCCTGTTGTTTCCCTTAAAAGGGAAGATCGTCCTCGAACGGATCATCGCTTTTTGGAGCAGCTTTTTTACCAACAAATGGCTTTTTAGAATTTCTGTCGGAGCCAAAGTCTGAAGAAGAGCCACCTCTTTGATTATTTTCCTCTCCAGAAACCTCTTCAGAAGGGCTTCCAGCCTTTAAGAATGTTACGCGATCAACGGCAATGGAGTGCTTGCTTCGTTTTTGGCCTTCGCTGTCCTGCCATGAATCGAGCTTTAGACGGCCTTCAAGCAACACAGAACTGCCTTTTTCAAGGAATTTATGGCAACTTTCGGCCTGTACGCCCCATACGTCGGCGTCGATGAAACAAACCTCTTGAATAGCTTCAGCAGCATTTTTTGGCTTGAATTGTCGATTTGTGGCAATTCCAAGGCGGCAAACAGCCTGTCCGGATGGCAATTGTTTGAACTCTGGATCTCTGGTCAAATTGCCCATCATTATTACTTTGTTGAAACTAGCCATTGTGCCTTAACCCTTTAAAAAAGGTGAAACTATTAGAGATTTCTCACTTTAAAAGATACTCAATTTTAACAGGAAAATTTGATTGCGCAAAATTTATGGTTGATTTTGTGGGCGCTCATTAAACCCATGATTTTCTTTGCCGACAACTCTGTTGACCGAGAGATGGTCTAAAAATTAAGCTTTGCAAGAACTAAAACTATTTTTTTGATGGTGAAAGCGGAAAAATGCAAAGTTTAAAATTATTTTTTGTTTTAGGATTAGCCTTATTGAGTAATTCTTTTTTGAAGGGCTTTGATGATGACAAATTTGATAAAGATGTTTTTATAAAGGCACGTGAATTCCAAAAAACTGTCAGCGTTTCAATTGCTCGAGTTATGAACGTCATGGACAATATCCCCGATCGGTTGGTGCTTGTCTTTGAAGGTCAAAGAGAGCTTTCACAGTCTTTGGCCGATATCTTTGACAAAATTTCCACCGAATTTGACAAAAACCCTAACGAAATGCCCTCAGATACCGAGCTTGTTGTCAATGTTTTAAACAAGGTCAATGATCACTATCGAGACTTTGCTGCATCAATTAAAAATGATTTGCTCGATTTAAAGGCAGCTTTCAAGGCACAGAAGAAAGACGTTCCTGCCAGTGAAATTGTTGCTAATCAGCCATCCGTTGAAAGTGGTGAAAAAGCTCAGTTGCCAAAGACTCTTGAGAGCGAACAATCAAAAGTAGTTTCCGCTCAAAACTCTCAAAGTACAAAGCCTGTTCAAACCATCGATAAAGAAAAAATTCTGCAAGCCAGAGCTCGATTGCGCAAAGAGCTTGCTCAGGCTCAAAGCACGAAAGTCTTGGCTAATTAGATGAATTTATTCATCGTTAGCTTTTTTATGAAAATAATATCTGTGCTCGTATAATTCTCCAACAACGAATCCTGCAATACCTATAGCAGGAATGCCAGTGCCGACGCCTATGCATGTCCAGCCCACAGCGTCATAAAGAACATCTCGCCACGATCGCCCTGAAACATACTTGCTTGGCACATTGGGGAGGATTGCAAAGAAAACGCAAGAAACAGCCTCAATAAAACCGGTTTGCACCCATATTGGATCTTGTTCATAACTAGGCGAATTCCAATCCAAAAATGCGAAGTGCCAATTTTTCATAGGGAGACTTACATAGTAGTTTTCATCGAGAGATGAGAAAAAATCTAACTCAATCGGCTTTTTGTCTGTAATAGACCTTTTAACTAAAGTTGCTGCAACGTCAAAAACCTCAAAGAGGCCATCATGCAATTTTTTTTCGTCTCCCTTATGTCCATGAAGAAGTTGAAAAAACGCTTTCTTGTCATCACTAGGCCTTCCTGAATTATAAAGCGCCTCTACTCTTTTGAGCGCATTTATAGGGAGATTTTCATGCGTGGCATAATAATTCTTAATTAAGCTTGAAAGTTCCTTAAAAACTACATAGTTTGAAGATTCAGGATTTGATAAGACTTCACTTTGTGGATTTATTTGGGCAACCATCCGTCTGGCAAAGGTTGTAAGGAAGTCGCTTAATTTGCCTGCATTGACAGGAGTGCCACAGAAAAAGACACTTAAAAATAAAAATAAATTCCTACTGAACAGATATCCATTTTTGCTTAGAAAATTCATTTTCAACCCCTTCCCAGTTGAGAAAATCTATTTTTGGCAACCAAAACTTAATTAGTTTTGAAATTTTTTACTAGTGCTACTTTTTATCTCTTTTCATCAATCGGCTGATATCCAAGCCATCTCATCACGGGATCCATTAGGTTGCTCTTCAGGCTCCATGATGGTGCAGGAGTTGGGGAAACTGAGGATGATGTTTGTGGAGATCGGCTCCTAAAAGAGGACGAAGGGGTGGAATTTTGTAGCTCTGAAAGGGTGGCTGAAAGAGTGTTTATGGTCCTTAGATTTTTTAGCACGGATTCTGTTGGAGAATCTGAGGGCGATATTTGTGGAGATCGACTTGGTGATCGATCGTGGCCCACGCTGTCATCATCAGAAAAATCGGAAGAGTCCCCAGGCCTTTCAGGTAAAGTGTATTCAGCTGGTACATCAGGTAAAATTGCAAAAAAAACATATTCTATAATTGTCTGAAATTCTTTATTTTCCCATACAGCATCGTTCTTGATTTTACTGTAAATATCAAGCGACATAGAAAATTTAATTTCGGCAAAACTAGAAAACTTTCCATCCAAAATTTCGTTGCTGCTTGAGAAGAAATTTAAATTAATAACAGATGAGCTTTGACGAAAGTATTCTATTAAGACCCCTGAAACAAAATAGACATTTAAAAGACGAGGGGCTAAAGGGTCACCTAATTGTTTATATTTTAAAATTAGATCTAATAATTTCCCCTCTTGATCAAGGATAGAAACTGGGAAGTTTCCACTTTTAGCATAGGAATTTTTAATTGCATTTGAAATTTTTTTAAGTTTTTTTAGGGTACTTCCTCGATCAGCTATAAATGATTTGTCACAAAAAAAAGCAGCTTTTGTGCCATGCTGCATTAATTCTTGTATTAGGGTTAATCCGTTTAAGTCGGAAGGATTAGTAAATAAGATACTAAGGAAAACTAGTAAATACTTTTGGAGCGAAAACCAGTTTTTTAATAGGCTCATTGCTAACTACTCATTGTTGAAAAACTCGTAACTGTTGATATTTGAATCGTAATACTTTTCAATTTTTTTACCAGGATAGC
>CAYTZU010000074.1:0-4944 GCA_964442725.1 uncultured Pseudomonadota bacterium | reverse complement strand
GTAAAAGCTCTTGATTTTTGCCTTCTACAATGTCTGAAAAAAACTTTTTAAAATTTTATTGGGGCAAAAAAAATGAGCACCAAAACAAAAACGCTATTTATTATGGCTTTTCTTGCAATCGGCCTGACAAATCCACTCCTTTCATTGACCTTTGATCAAGGAACTATTGAGCAATTTGTCCACAAACACAGATTTGCGCATAAATCGCCAGCTTTTAATAGTGCAGTTTTTTCCAAACGAATGCTTCTCGGAGCTCTAGCCGGAGGGCTTTTGGGTGGCGAATCTGGTTTACTGTTCAGTGGTGGAAAAAAAACTGTTACTACCTTGTTCAGCACTTTTTTGAGAACCCCCTCCAGATCAAGCTTGGTGTCAGATTTTATGAATTTTCAAAGCAATATTTTTTCCCTTTTTACACAAATAAATTCACAACTACAAGGAGCCAGTGCAAATTACCAAGATTCAAAGACAATTTCACAACTAAAAGGGGCTTCAGAGAGTACATCCTCACATTTCTATAGTATACTGATAAATCAAGGAAACAATTTACTATCAATGGCAAAACAAAACTTCAGCCCTAGAGGAGCCATTGTTGGTGCATTGTTTGGAGCCGTTGCTGGAGCTCTCAATAAACACATTTCAAACCTACAAAAAGATGCAAATAGCCCATCGCTATGGAGACAACTTTCTTATCACGTAAATCCATTTAACGGTTTTGGCCTCTTTAACATAAGATTTTATATGGATGAAGCACTTGGTCGAAATGCTCTTGAATTCTATAAAACCCATGGCCCAAAGAGCGAATTCAACAGCATTAAAAACATTCTTGCGGACGCCCTTCATGAATACAATTTGTTAATTGTTTCCAAAGCCAGCGAGTCTAAAATCAGAGCCTTCTACTCACAACTTGGCCAAACACTACGCGAAGAGGTTTCACGATTAAAAGCCATGTCTCGATATCCCCTTGAGGCCGAAGAGCTTAAATTGCCCTTCAAAACTCCTGAAGTCAAACAAGAATAACCTTAAATATTTCAAACTATAAATTTTAGATTAGGGAGTGGCGTTTTTAAGACGCCACTCCTTTTTTTTATTTTAATTGATTTTGGTCTATTTTTTTGTGCCTATTTGAATGAAAGAGCTTCAAAAAAGATTTTTTTCAGCTAAAACTTAGCCATCACAACAAAGCAACACAGCACGTAGAGGCATTTTTCAATGGTAAAGAATTTCATAAAGATTTTATTCTTTGGTTTATCCACTTCAACACAACTTCTTGTCCCAGGACAAATGTTTCCAATAGATTTTTCATTTTCACCCAACACTGTCGAGGATTTTGTCGACAACCATATCTTTTCTCATAAATATAAAGTTTTAAAGCATAGTTTTCTCTCAAAACGAACAGCATTTTTTGTCGCTCTGGGAGGTATTGCTTTACCACTATATTTTTATTACGAGACAGCTTCGGAAACACCTAATCGTTCCTCCAAAAAGGCATCACAAGCTACAAAATCAGAAGAAAATACTGTCCCATATTATGCCTATTTAATCACAATGCTTGTAGGCGCCATCGCTGGAGGTGGAGTGGGAAGTTTTATCAAATACCTCTCGCTCATGCAGGAGGATTATGAGGCACCTAGATTTATCAGGCAACAGATCATCCATCATTTAAATCCATTTAAATTTTTTAACTTATTCGATTTAAGGTTTTATTGGGATGAAATTATAGGGCGAAAAGTCCTGGAAATGTGCAAAAAAGAAATAAACACAGAATTCCTTGAAATCAAAGAATTAATAAAAATTGCTCAAAATGATCTTGCTGCGCTTGATCGAGAGCAAAATTGCCTCCTCCAAGCAGCTGAAGAAAAAGAGGTTCATGTCGACACACTAGTTGAACGACTCATGAATCGATTAGAAAGATACGCAACTCGATTCTCTCAAGCCACAAAGAAAACTGTTCGATTTTGTGAAAGAAAAATTTTCGGTGACAAAAAACTGGAAATTTATTCATCGCTTGGTCGAAAGCTGCGTTTATTTGTGGCTGAGCGCAAGAAGAAGACCATTGAAAAATTATCCAGGGCAGCTATAGCAACGGCACAAAACTCATAATGGCTAAAATTACAGTTCAAAAATCAATTTTGTGGGCATTAATTAACAGCCCTTGGGTAAAAAGATCTTTTTTGTTTTTTGTCAAAACAATCGACTCGTAAGCCTTTTCACCAGTTGACTTTGAAAGTTGCAGAAGTTGCTCAACTCGACAATGCTCATCGTAAGCTAAAACTTGAGCACCATGCTTGACTAATTCCAACGCAATCCAAAGTGCCGGAGAGCAGCGCAAATCATCGGTTCCAGGTTTGAATGCAAGACCGATAAGACCAATTTTTTTGCCTTTAATCGGACCATTTTCTTCTATAAATTTGTCTAAAAATATGCGTCGTTGATCACAATTGGCTTGGATGACTGCCTCAACAATGGAAGCCGAACAACCAAAATCTTTGCAAATATGGGCTAAACTCGCCAAATCCTTGGGAAGACAACTCCCGCCAAAACCAAGGCCTGCCTGCAAGAAATCAGGACCAATTCGATGATCAGCCCCAACGGCTTGACTAACTTTGTCAATGTCAGCTCCAACCAATTGAGCCAAATTTGATATTTGATTTATGAGGGCCACACGCAGCGCAAGCATCGCGTTTGAGCTCAATTTCACCAACTCTGCTGAACAAAAATCCATCGAAAAAAACTTTGCTCCATTTTCTAAAATCGGCCTGTGCAGCAGCTTTATTTTTTGCTCAATTTGTTCATCATTGCATCCAACAACAATTCGATCGGGCGCAAAAAAATCCTCAATTGCACTGCCCTCACGCAAAAACTCTGGAACAAAGGCAAATCCAACTTGGATTTTTGGCAATTTACAAGCAACTCCAGTCTCAATTTTTTGCATTATTTTTTCAGACACACCGACTGGAACGGTTGATTTACAGACAAAAATGCAACTGCCTTGGACAAAGGAGATAAAATCATCAACTGCCGCCCAAACTTGACTCAAATCGGCGCTTCCATCAATATTTTCTGGCGTTCCAACACAGAGAAAAACAAAGTCAGGATGATCTTTTAGGCCATCACTTAAATTTTCAAAAACCTTTAATTTGCCTTTGCCCACAAACTCGGCCAAATTTGTCTGGAGATCTTTTTCAAAAAAAGGAGCCTGCCCATTTTTAATTTTTTCAGCCTTTGCAGGATTTGCCTCAACAAGGCCGACAGTGTGTCCCATTTTCGCAAAACAAATGGCCGAAACCAGACCAACATAACCACCGCCGATACAGAGAAGTTTTGTTGGAGTTAAACGTTCAATCAAAATCGTAAGCTCCTTGAAAATCTTTTAATTATAAAGCCAATTCTTTTTCCGAATTTTCTTTTTTGTCTTTTGGGCAAGAAAATTGAGTCGAAAGTTCAGGCCAAACATTAGATATGGCCATTTTGAACTTTTTATAAATCATCTCTTGAGAATAAAAATATCCGGTCAAAACTTTCGCTTTTTCCCCCATTTTGGCAGATAATTTTTTATCTTTCAAAACTTGAACGATTCGGTCGGCCAACTGTTGATAATCACCAACTGGAACAACAAAACCGGTCAGTCCATCAATGACATAATCACTCGGCCCTCCGCAATCGGTTGAAACGACCGGTAATCCAAAGCTCGCCGCCTCAAGCCCAGCAATTCCAAGGCCTTCTTGCAGTGATGAAATTATGGCCAAATTTGAATTTGATAAAATCTCGAACTTTTTCTGTTCATCAACTAGTCCAGACAATTTAAGATTTCCAGAGTCCATTAAATTTTTAAACTTTGACAAAATTTTTGGCTCTGGCGGCGTTCCAACAAGTTGGAGAACAGCCTCAGGAATAATTTTGCAAACGCAATCCCATGCCTTTAAAAGTGTCAATGGATCCTTGCGTGGATCGGAAAAACGCGCAATGGAAACACATTTTTTTTGCCTTTGATCTTGGCCAGAATTGATCGAGTTGGTGGGGATTTCAAGCGGATAACCGCAAACTTCGCTTTTTAAATCTGTTCGTTTTGAGATTTTATCAAATTCCTTTTTTGCGTAGCTGCTCATCGGCAAAAGGAATGAAACTTTAGATAAAATTTCCTGCTCAATTTTAAGCATTTTGTTCCAATTCATGGCGTCCAAGGCCAAGCGAATTGGATTTGGCCAAAATGACCGTCCTTGGCGATCTCCGGCAATTGGGGTGGCAAGCCAAGCAACAAACTTTTTATCAAGTAATGCCAGTGGATGGGCCGCAATTGCCGTTCCACTCGTGACAATGAAATATTTGAACTCAGAAAGTTCTCTGTCCCAATCTTTGAGCGTCCAGGAATAATGTCCAGGTTCCCAAAAGGCCCATCGCGCACCAATTGCACGGCAATTCATTCCAAAAATCTGCTTTGAACTAACCGATGAGCTAAATGAAAAGCGTTTTAAATTGGCACTTTTTTCTGTGTCAAAATCTAAAAAAAACACGGTCGGATCAAAATATTGCCCACAAAATTTGTACAGTGCTTTTAGCGAATGGAGGATCCCACCGCCATTTCCTGGATCCAAAGATAAAATCGCAATTTTATTCAACAGAAAATCGCCTAAAATTTCAAAAAATAAATCTGTGAGGAGGAATTTTGCGCAAAAACATCAAATAAGTGAACATTTGCCAACAATGGGACCCCCATTTTACAATAACCTTGGTACAATATAGGCTTTCAAGCAAGAACTTTTTAATTCTCTTTATAACTTTGCTAAAAACGTGGAAATGATTGGCAAACCATGCAATTTAAATTACTAAAATTTCAAAAAATTTATGCATGCGTTCTCTTGTTTCTTTGCACATCCACCAGCACGTTGTTTTGCCCAATTTTTTCCTGTCCATCAAAAGTCGGAATCTATTGGGATCTTTGTTTGG
>CAYTZU010000073.1:0-4994 GCA_964442725.1 uncultured Pseudomonadota bacterium | reverse complement strand
CGAACAAGGATATTGATTTTAGCATAACATTTTTTATCAAATATACTTTTTCATTGATATTTAAAGGCGTGAAACATTACCATTTCCCTCTAAAGAAGCTGTTTTTGTAATTTGTTTTCCAAAGAAAGTGGAGTGGAAAGGGTGAGGAAGAATATACAACTTTCGGCCTCTTTATTAATGTTTTGTTTTTTATATCAAAATATAATCCCAGCCATTAAATTTTCAGGCGTTGATGGCTCATTAAACTTTGATCAATCAAATTCAAGCCTTGCGCTTTCTACAGCAATCACCGATTTTCGCGGAATCTTAAAGATCAGAACGGCCTCTGGCGTTGGCGACAACGTTGTCAGCTCCTCGGGAAACATTATTTTTAATGGCGGAGTCATCCAAATCAACAACAACCAGGCCAGTTTTACAGGAACTTATGTCCCAGGATCAACATCTGTGGCTGACACAATAACCTTGGGAAATGGCGACTATTTGGACGTTTTTGCCGGTGAAGTGGTCCAGCAGGCAATCACCGTCGCCGCTTCATCAACGGCAAATATCACCGGTTCTGTTTTACTCTCAAACTCGATTACTTTGACCAATTCGACCTCAACACTAAATATGGGTATCCACAACAACTTAAGCCAAAACATCACGATGAACGGTGGAAAATTGGTCTTGATGGACAATTTATACTTAACCGATGGTGTTCATTTGGTCGGCAACGGAACGGTCGATCTTGCAACAAATACCCTTTCTATCGGCACAAGCACCTCCTCATGGTCAGGTAATTTAACCTTTAACCGAGCAGAGGACCTTCAAATCAATGGACAGATCAACCTTTCTGGAACTTGGGATTTTGAAACTGCCAGTGGCAAAAAAGAGTCAATTATCAATGGAAATGGAAATATTTTAGATTTAACAGGAGGTGGAATTATTCAAGTTGGACTTGACCACACACTCCACATCTCAGACCTCCACATCAAAGGGCTGGGTGGAGCTTATGGCTCGTTTTCGCTTGCCAGCAGCGCGACAACTCCCGGAACACTTGTTCTATCAAACGTGACCATCGAATTGAAGGGCAATTACACGCATTCGGCCGGAACAATAAAAGTTGTCGGTGATAAAGTCCGAGTTATTTCCGGCGGTCAGTACACATTTGTCATTAGTGGCACAAACACAAAGATCATTGTCGATCAAGTTCCATTGATCTACGAAACACTTGGTGGAACCAACACAAACCCATTTTCAACGGCCAGTGGCGGAACTCTCAACACGATCAATGGTGGCGTTGTCAGATCGGCAATTGCCGATATCCAACCGGCCGACACAACCGTTGATGCAAACTTTTATAATGGACAAACCGTTTCTTTGGGCGGCAACAGAAATCTTCGTTCAGTGTCAAAGATTGCTGTAATAAACACCACCGGTGCAAAAACAGTAACGCTTGATGCTCAAGATGGAGTTTGGACCTTTCCAAACGGTGCAATAAGCGTTATTACAGTCGACAGCAATGTTACTTTGACTCTTAAAAATGTTGTCCTCAAAAACTTCACTATGGACACAGTTTTGCTTGGATCTTCATCGAGCATCCTCTTTGGAGACGGCGTTGTAATGGAATTTGGAACCGCTGGAGAAACGCTGACTGGAAACATAATTTTTAATGGAAACGCATCAATTCGAGGAAATGGCGCAACAATGGTGGTCGGGGATGCCGTTGGAAGCATTCAGCAGACCGGCAGTGGCAAAACCTTAACACTGGAAGATCTCAACATCGAACTTTTAGGCCTTTCATCAAGCAACGGGATTAGAAACACTCAATATGACAGTAAAATCGTCATGAAAAACTGTGATGTCGCAATTTCTGGAAATAATGCAACAACGGCATATGCTTTTGCCCTGGGAAGCTTGGATATTGAAGGATCAACAAAATTCAGTGGCAAAATTGCCGACGCAGTGGACGGAAAAATCAACTTTGATTTTACCTCGACAGGAACGTTGACCATAAAATCCGGTGCAACTATGGAACTTCACAAAGGCGTAAATTTCCAATACAAGGCCGCCTATGTAAAACCATTTGATACCAACACAGCCGCCAGCAAAAGGCATTTACAATTTGAAGACAACAGCTCAACTCTATTTTGCGATGGCTGCACATTAACCTCGAGCGCAACTGGCTTGGCCTTTGACAAAGGAAACTTAGTAGTAAACAACCAGGTTTCCTTTGTTGCCTCAAATTCTGTCCCTGAATCGGCTGAATTTGGAACCTCTTTGAACATCGAAATTCTGGCCGCAAGTCTTCTTGATATCAACGGAGCCGTTCTCTACGTCCCATCATAAAAGAGCTTGTCAATCGCAATTATTATTAAAAAATGGGGTGGGTTTTACAACTCACTCCATTTTTTTAAGAACAAATTATTGCTTGTTTTAGAACTTAAATTTCATTTCAAGTTCACCCTGAACATCGCCTTCGCTTCCACGGCCAACCTTTAGACTCAAATTATCACTGAGTAAATACTCCATCTGAAGGCTCAAATGGTCTCGGCCATGAACGCCTTTTTTTGCCGAAGCGTGTAGTCGAGGGCCAATGTCAAGACTTATGGCCGCACCAATGTTATCTAACTTTGAATCGATTAAACATGGAGAAATTTTAAGCGTTCTGGCAGGACTTGTTACAGCGCGAATTGCTCGACTTACCTTTGGAGATGTTCGAGTGTCTTCGGAAACTACGTCTTCGATTTGTTTGATCAAAATTCCCGGCAAAAACTGCATCAAAGAGGTGTCCTGACCGTCAAATCCAGACATCAGCAGCCCAACTATCTGTTCTTCGCTGAGTTCTGGCGAGGATTGAAGATGAATGCTGGGATTTGTCAAACACCCAAGCGCATGAAAATCAAGCTCATACTTTTTGACCTTTCCACAGGCCAAAATATCGATGAATGGCGAACTGCCAAGCAATTCATAAAATTTGAGCGATCCATTTTTTATCTCAAAGGAATTTCCGAGCAGAAGGAGATTTCCAGATAAAATTTCGGCATTTCCAGTAATTTTTGGGTTTAAAAATCGCCCGCCCAAAAGCTGCCCCTTGAGCTGCAAATCTAGATCTAAAAATGCGTTGAGGTGAACTGTGTTGACTTCAAATGGTCTCTGAGTTTTCAGCGATAAATCGATGTCCACCAACGATGCATTATTTTCTGGGTCAACACTGTCCAAAAAATCTGGGATCTTTAAAGCATCGCGCTCTCCATAATTATTTTTATAAACAGAGCGCACCAGCAGTACGTTTCCAGCTAAATTTAATGGTTGCGCACCAATTTTGCTAGCCAAAACTGAGGCGTCCATTATTGCAAAAAACTCGTTATCTTTGTTGATTAAAAGATTATTTGCGCAAATCGGCGCATAAAGAGATGAAAGTTCAAATTTTTTCGAAAAAGTTGCTTGAATTGATGGCAAATAAATCGATCCAACTGAAAAACCTATTTTTAGATCATTCAAATCTGCTCGAATAAGTCTAAAATCACAGTCAAATTCTCCAGATATTTTATTTATCGAATTAGCTGTTTTAACTGGGAGAATACTGCCTTTATGGTCGGTGCAAAAGTGGCCACAAACTCCCGACAAATCAGCTTTTTTTATTTTGAAATTAATTTTATCAAATGACCCAAAAAAACTATTTTTTAAAGCCTTTGGAGCTAATAAATTAATGGCTTTAAAATCTAAAAATCCTTCAAGCAACGATGTTTCCGAATCATGGCTGAGCTCGACTAGTTTGTTTGAAAAACTGTTTACTTCAAGCTCTTTTACTTGAAAATTTTCCAAGTGATAAAAACTAGCTTTGGCAGAAAAATCTGGTCTTTTATCAAGACAAAAATTGCAGATCCCTGTGCGATTAAATTCAATAGACCCAGAGAGTTGATTTAAAAAAGATTCTTTATCTCTTGGAGTGTAAAAAAATTGCATGAAGCATGCGTTTGTGGGCTCGGATTAAGCTTTGAGTCAACAAAAAAAGTTCCAGGATTTAGTTTGAAGAATGTCCCTGTCTCAATTGTGCGCACAACATTACAATTTGTAATCATTGTCAACTCCTCTAGGTCAAAAAAGGAGTTCAAGCTTATATTTCCAGCGCTTGCATCGGTTTTTAACATAACTTGTAGCTTTGATTTTTCCTTATTCAAATCCAAACATCCCCAAGCCAAAGGGATTTTATTGACCATTCTTTGATAATCATTGGGAGAAAGCGCAAATCGACCGGTTAATTGCTCACCAAATGAAAAATTCCCCTTAAATTTAAGCTTTTTTTCCCCCTGAATTTCTGATGACAAAAATCGGTTCAAAACTGGGGCTGAATCGAGTGTTGCCTGAATTGCAATATTTCCAAGTGGTCCCTGGGCCAATAAAACATTTTCATTTTCTCTGTTGAAAATACTCAAAAAAAAGTCTTTTTTATTGAACAATCCTTTTACAAAAAATTTATTGGAGATAATCGAATGATTCCAGCCAATTATTTGTCCAGTAAGTTTTTTAAAAGTTTGTCCATTTTCAAGAATATGGTTTTCGTCAAAAAGTAATGAGAACTTTTTCCCTTCTGGACACAATTTCTGATTTGGGAAAAATTCAATATTAAATTTTTTGGTAAAAAAAGCCGAATCCTGCCACTTTTTCTTAAAGTGCAATTTTATTGTCGAATCATTAGCCAAAAGGTCCTTTACAAGGGGGATATCAATAGTTAAGTTGTCAACTAAAACCTCTGAAACGGCAGATGTCTCATTTAAAACTGCAGACTTCAAAAACCTGATCAAAACCTTGTTTGTTAAAGGATCATTGGTGCTTGTCAACTTAACATTGTCGGCATAGGCAGAAAAAAAATATTCCTTTTTTTTAAAAAATTCAGAGGGCGAGAAAAATAGCTTTAATCTGTCTATGTCGATTTTTAACTGACTATTACCAATCAAAAGGGTTAAATCTTTACATAAAAATCCAAGCTTTCCGTTACTACAAAACAAAGA
>CAYTZU010000072.1:0-5011 GCA_964442725.1 uncultured Pseudomonadota bacterium | reverse complement strand
CTAAATCCTTGACCCAATAAAAATTCGCAAAGGCCTTGAGCAAGGGCTTGTAATTCGCGGCCTGTAATTGCGCGTTGAATTATTGAAATGGTGCCATATCGGAAAAATGAGAGCATAAAGCTATAAAAAAAGGCTGATTTGGCCTTCTTCTCATCATTTAGTTTTTCGATAAACAGCCGCTTTTCTAATTCAGAGAGCCTAGGTTTAAAGCTTTTTGGTTGCAAGATCTGATCTATAGCTTTGAAAATAATTGAATGGAAATTAATAACTGGGTCTTTTATGCATAAATTAAGACCTTTCAGCCCAGAGTAAAAGCCGAAGGCATATAAAAAAACTAATAAATTAGCTTTAATCCGATTCATTTTTCCTTCACTCGGTAGAGGCAATCTCACTTTCCAAATTTTCAGCCTGATTTAGTAAATCGGCTAACTCAGATTCAATTTTTTGACATTTTTCCTCGAGTGAAGTTGTTATTGGAAAATCATTTTGATTGGTGGAAGGTTCCAAATCATCTGAACAGTCTTGGTTTTCCGACCTTGTTTGATAACGTTTGCTTTCTAGCTCTTGATTAAGCCTTGCGTGAAAAAGCTGTCTCTGCGTTGACTCCAAAAGACTTTGTTTTTTGCTTATTTGAATGTTTAGTTCTTTGATCTTTTCCAAAATTGCCGATTTTTCTTTCAATGCAGGCTTTTTGAGTGCTTGATCTGAGTTGTTGCCCATAATCGAGCCAATATATTGACTCAATGTTGTAACGTACTCATTTATAGCGATCAATTCTGACAAAAGCCTTTCTTTTAGCTCTTTTGCTTGATAATTTTTATCATCAAATTTGTTTAAAAGAATCATTGCAATCAAGCTTTTTTTTAGGCCTGACATCGAGCAAATCAGCTCGATTTGATTGGATATTTCTTCTAGTTCTGAAGGAGTTGATTGACTGCCTAAATCTTTTAGCACTTCAATTAAACGCGTATTTGTTTTTTCTGAGGCTTGAGCGTTGAGTTTTTTGATTAAATCTTTAAAAGATGCGTCGATTGCTAAATCTTTAATTTCCTTTTTAAGTTCAGTTGTAAGTTGTTTGTTGAGTTGGTAGAGATCCAAGGTCTGTGGCAATTCTTGGGCACTCATAAACTTCAATGATAAAGTTGAAAAAAATAATGTAAGTAAAAAGGTTTTTTTTAAGTTCATTACATGATCCTTTTAATTTGAGCTTCTGCGTCTTGAATAAAGCTTTCAATGGTCGATGAATAATAGCCAGGTTTACCCAGTCCAAAAAATAGTTCGCTTGAGTTTAAAAATTTTTTGGCCGTTTCAATCCATGATAGATCGATTAAATCGTTGGATTGGGGCGCACTATGATAGTTTTTTATAAATTTTAGAATTAAATTATGAGTATTTTGATAATTTGAAATAAAAAATTGATTGTCTGCTTCGATATTTTCAACTCCAATGGGATTTATTTGCCTAAGTTTTTCAAGGTCGGAAAACTGTAAAATTAACTCTTCTAAGTTTTTTTGCTCAGTATTTTTAGAAGTTAAAGCTCGCATGACCTTTGTCAAAGCCATTATGGCAATTCTTTGGCTGTAAATTTGGGTGCAGAGCTGAGTAAATTCGTTGAGCTCTTGGCTCATTAAAAGGTCGATATTCAAGCTGTGTTCTTGAGGCCCAATGATTTCTACAAGGGAAATAAGTTGCTCAAAATAACCCTTCAATTGGCTCAAAACAGTTTTTAAGTTGGCAAGACTCTTTTTATGCTCGGCAAAAAGGTTATTCATCTGCCAAGAGAGCTCGAAAAGTGAGAAAATCATTGAGTTTAAATGCTGCGCCTGGCTGAGCGCATTTTTTGAATTGCGACTTTTCATTGAAAAAATAAGAGCCATGAAGGCAGAAATTCCAAGGCCGGTGAGTCCAAACTTATAAAAATGGGCACTCTTTAAGATATTTGAAAAGCTTGAAAGATTTAATTCATTAAAATTGGTAATTGCACCAGAAAACATGCCTATTCCTGTGCACCCAGCCTTTATGGCAAGATTTTTGATTTTGGCCAGACGCCGAGCTTTAAGCACCTCTTTTTTTGACAGAAAGCAAGCTCTTGAAATCGTGATTCTTGCATGATTAATTAAATTTCCTAGCTCTTTTGCAGAATTTTTAAAGTTTGTGAGTTTTTGCCCATAAAGCTCGCGAAGTATTTTTGTGTTTTTCAAATTTATAAATGAGTCAGTATATTTTTCAAGTCCGATTTGACAGGCCTTTAGGCATTCAAGGTTTTTAGAATTTATTGCAAATTCCCATGCCTGAATGATTTTTTGGCTGTCCGGAAGTTCTTTGAGTAGGCAAATAACTTCATCAAACAAGGCGGGCTCATCTTGTTTTGGTGCTTGAATCTGCAAAACAGGCAAAACGAGCCCCAAACAAAAGATTTTTTTTAAGTTCATCGACTTAAAACCTTGAAGAATTTGTCGGCCGTTTCCTGGATTTGACCGATTTGTTGCTCTGTTTTTTGGGAAATTGTTTTTTCAGGCTCGATAGCCAGTTTTAGGCAAAGTGTTGCTTTGATCAGCGATTGCAGAGTGTTTTTGGGAGTTTGCCCATCAATATTTTTTGAAAGTTGGAATTCTTTGTAAGTTCTAACAAATTGGCTTTTTAGTTGGTTCAAAAGTTCAGGTTTATAAATCTTTTTTTTATAAATCATGGCAATGAAATCGGGTGTTTTTGTTGCAGCCATTTCAAGTTTTATTCGGATTTCATGCATTTCTTTGAGTGGCTCGGTAAATGGAAAGAGTTGCTGGAGACTTTTGAATCGCGCATAATCGCTGGAGACAATTTCTGCATATTTTTTTGCGGTCATTCGGATCTGACGGCGCAATCGATCCACATCAAAAGAGTTGTTCAAATACTCCTTTAATTCATCGAAAGTGAGTTTATAAAGTCTGCCAATGAATTTTTGAGCTTGAATTAGCCGAAATTTAATCGATTCGCTGATTGCCAGCCTATCCTTGCTTGTGCCGCTGCCATGGCTAATTTTCATTATCAGGAGCGTTTGCTCAAAATCAGAAATCTCAGACGGCCCAGATTTTGATTGAAAACTAGGTTTTTGGTCGAAAGAGGTAATTAAAAGGCTTTTTGCGAAAAATAAAAAAATTGCGATGGTTAAAGTCATTAAGTTTTTAAAACTTTTATTGGAACTAAATTTTAAAGAAAATTAACAAAAAAGGCTCTTTTGTCGCTAGTTTTTGCAGAAAACATTGTTTTTCGAAATAAAGAGTCTGCTTCTGCAAATCCTTTTTAGGCCTGCCAATCTTTGCAAATGTTTTATACTTGAAAATTCTTTGTTATTTTGTTTATTATAAAATCAGCAATTTTCTTTGTCCCGACAAAGTTAAGAGTTTGAAATGTTATTTTTGCTCGATGAAAAGTTTAAAAACTTAACGATGGTTATTTGCTTTTTATCATGCTCAATTATTCCAATGAAATTATTGGCTCCTGGCGGGGATGACAAACCAGGGGCTGTTACTGAGTCGACAACAAAACTGGCTATTCCAGAATTTTCGGTAAAAGGTTATACGCCTGATCAACTTCGCTCTATGTTCAGTGGTGATGCAAAATCGTCCCAAGCCTCTTCGTCTTTATCGTCAGCCACTCAGCAGTCATCAGGAAGTCGACCACAATTTAGTCCATCGACATTACCTTATCAGCCTATGCCATCATCAGCCCCAAGTTATTCCTCGCCAACCTATGGTTCGCCATCATCGGCTACATATGGTCAATTTCAACCATTAAGCTCTCCAAGCACAACTTATGCTTCATCGGCAGCCCCCGCCGCTCAGTTTTCCACTTCATATCAACGTCCTTATCAATCTTCATTTCCAAGCACATATCCTGGAAGTGGCGGGTTTAGTCCATCGGGGGCAGGTGGCCAACTAACTCAACAAAGTTTAAGTCGATTACCTAGTGGACAGGCAGGAGGATCATGGACTTCAGACGCTATTAAATCGTGGTCCGATACCTCATCGGTAGGGGGTGATGGTGAATACGATAACCCTTCAGATTTTCAATCTCCAGCTGTCCAACTTGATGTAAGTAAATTATCGCAACGTCCACAGTCATCGGCACTTAGAGTTGTTATGCCAACTCCAATTCCGGCACAACAAGGAGTGATTGGAAGAATTTTTAATCCTGATAAGACTTTGGAGCAGGCAACTCGCACAAACAATACTCTCAAGGGACAATTGGCTTCACAAAAAATTTCTGACGATTACAAAGATAAATTCATAACTTATAAAGGGGAACAAATACCTTATCAAACAGCTGTTGCAAGAATAAATGATGCGGAAACTTTGGCAAAATTATTAGATAAAATGGTCAATTCATATAATGAAATAGAAAACTTATTTCAGAACTTATCTGGAAAACTTGTTGCAGATCTTGAAAAACAAAGATTAAATGCAGAAGAAACAGTTCGCGATTTTATGGACTTATTTAATAAGTACAAAAAATATGAAACCGACTTTTTTAATGAAGATCTCTCTCAATTTCAAGATCGTTTGTCACAAATGTTTACTCAAGTTCTAGAAATCTATGGAGCGCTTGAAGAAACAAATTCAGAAAAAATAGAGCAGATGAATAAATTGCTATCCGTATTTAGTGAATCAAGCCGAGCCTTAAGACAAAAGATAAATGATGTATTAAAACTGCAGGAATCAAGGACGTTGTTTATGCGTCTAAGAGACGAATTGAGCGCTTTCAGTGTTGGAAAATAATTTAAACTTCTATCAATTTAAGCAATGTTGCTTGCCTCGCTCTCAAAGAAGCCATAATTTGAGCCATCTTTTCGCCAGGATAATGAGTCCACTCTGTAAGGATAATTTGTATGGCAAAGGCTTCAACGATATAAAATAGCTTTTTAACCACTTCTGAGGCTATTTCTTGAAAGATTTTTTCTGAGAGAGTGGAGTGTGAAAAAATTTCTTTGATGGTCTGCAAATCATGGCCATTGAGTTCTTTTATCAGTTCA
>CAYTZU010000071.1:0-5085 GCA_964442725.1 uncultured Pseudomonadota bacterium | reverse complement strand
TGATAATTGCCTGGCGGTAGTCAATGAAACTGGAGTTTTTTTCTGCCAAGATATTGGAAGTTTGAGCGTAGAAACTTGGGTAAAACACCCAGCCCAAAACAACAGCTTAATTAATAAATTAAACCCGATTGACGGAACAAATAAAACCCAAGATCTCCCTGGAGGAGTTGCAACAATTGCTTGCGGAAAAGGTAACGACATTTTATGGGCAGTAAATCAACGTGGATACGTTTATCAATTGACATCAACGCCTGATGGAAAGGGGCAAAAAGGATGGAAAAAAATACCAACACCTGATTCAATATTGTTCTTAAAATGTAGTGTTGGAGCGATAAATGCAAGCGCCAAAGACCTTGTACTTTTAATCGCCTCTAATAATGAAGTTTATCTTTTAGTCGACGAATTGAATTGGATATGGCGAAAACTCGAGCTTTTAACTGCTGGAAATGGCCAATTTTCAAGTATTGAAACTTTTGCCGTACGAGACGCGAGCATTAATCAGGATGGATCAGCCTTTTTTGTTGCCGGTGGCTTAAAATCTGGAAACAAAGCCTATTTTGCAACTGCCCAAGAAATCGCAGAATTTGGATCGCCATTGCTTAATTTAAAAAATATGGACTCTGTAACAATTTCAACTACAGACAATTATTTTTTGTGTTTAAATCAGGCCAATGAGCTAACTCTTGAAAAATATAAGGATCAGGCTACCGCTGCTGCCGATCAAAATTGCATTTTTACGCTTTTCAGACATGGAGACGTTTTTGGCTTAAAAGCTAGAAATGGAAAATGGCTACAATGCCCAATTTCAGACAGCCAGGCCATCGAAGTAATTTCCGCCTCTGGAGACAACCAGCAAATGGATGATTCCCAGGCTGGGATAATTTTGACCGGAAGCCTTGAGTTGAACAATCTTCAATTTGTGGCCATAAAAGTTCCGGATACCAATAACGCTGACATCATCAGAACAAAGATCATAGCCAGAAATAATGGGCAGCCACTGATAAAACTAGGCAAATTTATAACCAATGTGAACAATAAATCATCGCAAAATGACTCTCCATTTTTTTCTTTTACCAAAGTTCAGGACAGTTCAAAATTTCCAATTTACATAAGAATTGCCGAATCGATTACCAACGACACCGTCAGAATAGGTTTTTACATGCAATTGTTAAAACAATACATGCAAAGAAGCGTCTACCTCGATGATTTCTTTACAAACCAAAATGAAACAGTTTTATACAATGGAAAGGACAACCAAACCTTAAATAAAATCCTATCAAATGAGTGGAAGGAAAAAATTCCTGCAATAACTGACAACGAATCTGGAATTTTGTTAATCAACTCAATAAAAAACCTCATCGACAAAAAAATCGTGGCCGATGAACTTTGGAGCGAGCAAGACACCTCAAACATTAAAAAATTAGTCACAAGCTTAAACAGCCTTTTTGAGGGTTCCACCGATGTTAAAGAAAAACTCTCAGAACTTGGAGAATCACTTTCTAAATTAAGTTCATTCCAAAAAGTAACATTCAAAGACATGTTTGAGCAGATAAAAACTGATTTTCAAAATCTTGTAGCTAAAAATTCAAGCAAAGACTACGACTCTTTTATAAAAAAGGTTAAAGCCTTGGCTGATTCAAGAGTTTTGGGCGAAACCATTGAGAGCGGTGATGGCACAAACTCAACAGGAATTGATCTCTTTGTCATTTGGCTTGTCAGAGAGACAGCCAAAAGCGACTTGCTCAGCCAACAAAAGGACTCTTCAATTAAATCTTCAATCAAAGAGTTGGAAGCCATAGCGCTTGGCTTGATAAAACCAATAACAATTGGCGAGCGATTCGCAGCACTTACAAAAATATTGGAAAAACCATTCTTATTAAGCACTGAAAAAATAGAGCTGGAAAGGCAAATAAGGGTGTTTTTAACCCCAGAGATACTAAATCGCTTAACACCAAATGAAACAACAAAGCTAAAAACTTTAATTGCAAGGGCAATAAACACACATTCTCAGAACTTTTCCAAAGAACTCTCGCAAATCCAGGATAAAACAATAATTGAGTGTCTTAAAAACCTACGAAAAACTGTAGATTTGCACTCTGACTCTGTTGGCTATTGGGACACAACAAAGGATAATTCTAAAACAAACCCAGATGGAATAAAGGTCTGGTACAGCGCCTTTACAATTGAAGAGTTCTATGATGATGCAAAAAGGCTTTTAGAAGAGATTCTTGAATACAAAAAGAGTCAAAAACCTGAAGTAATTCCGCTAGAAATGGCCATTCCAATTAAACTCATTCTGGAACAGTTGGCCGACACCCTAACAAAAGGCGAAATTGGCAAGCAATCGGAATTTTCAGAGCTCATAAAAAATATAAAGGATCAATTTGGAAGACTTTAAAGCGTTTAGTTGAAAAAGGAATAACACAAAATCCATACTCTCAAGCAAAAGTTTTTTATTTATCGCAAAAAACTCACTCATGCCATGCTTGGAAATAAGAGGTTTTTATGAATGGCTCCTTATCAAAAATATTTATAATCATTCTTCTGGGAATTACATTAAAAATTGAAGAAACTCAGGCAGCACCTTATACAACAACTACAACGGTTATAACACCCACTGATATAACCCCAAGCCTGAACAGGCTCAAGGAATATTCCAGAAAATACAAAATTGCCGAAAATGAAAGAGATCAGTTCTTTACCGATGCCAACTATCTTTCCGGGAGCGAAATCTTTCCCAATTTAACAAGTGCTCAAGCAAACACGTTAAAAGAGGCGATAAATTTGGCACTTTACGGAATGGTTTTTGAAACATCTTTTGGGACAAATTCTGATGGATGGAGCTCTTTTCAGTCAAACTTTTTAAAATCATCGACAACAGAAGCCAATACTAAGCCAGATAACGACAACTTCAATAAATGGATGAATTTTTTAACATTAGAAATAGGTCAATATGAATCAAATACTGCCAGAGATGCCTCAAGTCTTTTGGCTGATGGGAAATTAACTCCAATTTTGGGTGATGAGGGACTGATTTCAAAATTGACTAATTTAGTATCCAGAAGAATGGAAGCCGGGCTTGATGTCCTTAAAACAAAGGCTGGATCAACAATTCAAGCAACAACTCCAACAACGGTAACGCGTGATCATATTCAATTAAAGGTTGCTCAAAATAAATATGTCCTCCAAGCACTTGAGGATCCAACACAATCATGGGGCAACTTAAAAGCTCTAATAAACAGAGCCATGCGCATCATTGCAACAATGAAAATTGCAAATTCGGAAAACTTAGTAATGGCTTTAAGCCAATTGATGGTCAATTTAGACAAACCAATAACTGTTGATGAGCGAATTCTGGCATTGAAACACCTCGTTGACACAGTCGCTATTTCAGATAAAGCCGGAGATGATCAAGAGTTTGAAATAAGACTCATAAAAATAATCGATTCGCTTTCATCGGCCGCAACCAATGATCAAAAAACCGTAATTGTTGATCTTATAAACAAGTTTTCAATAATCGGTAAAAAGGATAAAACTCTTTTCAATGATTACATAAGAATTTTGACCCAAGGCCGTCATCCAAAAGAAATCTTTAAAGATGACCAAAAAATTGCACTTCTTTGGAATGAGATGGATGGCTCTGAGCCAAAACAAAAATATTGCATGAAAGATGATGTCGACCCGTCAAAAGTCACTCTTAAATACAATGACCTTTTGGATAAAAGAGCTCAATTTAAAATCAAAGTTACTCAGAATGCCGAAGTTGTAATTTATATCGAAGAGACAACGAGCAATTCAATTCTCAATAATCAAGGTAGTTTAGCGACGGGAGACATTAATTCACCAACAGACGATCAAAAGTTCTATGTTTATGGATCACCGGCTGCACTTTCGTTTAAAAGTATTAAATCTGACTTCGGCTTTTTAACCGTCTCCTTTGATAAAAAACTATCTTGTCAAATTAATGGAAAAGCGGCTGGAAAAACAAATTCTGATGGCACTCTGGAACCTGGATCCTGGGGAATTTTTAAAATCGTTGAAGTTGGCCAATTGCATGAAAGGCTTTCAACTATCAGAGACTCTTGGCCAACTGATTGGACCACAAAAAATGATGCTTTGATCACAAAAGTAACTAAAATTCTGGATCAATACGCGGAACAAAATGTATTTATGGCAAATAATGATCTGATGAATGATGAAAATGCCGTTCTTTTCTTAACTGAGATTATAAATTTCTTCCAAAAAGGTTTCCGATCTAGTCCTGAGCAATGGGATTGGTTCCTCTCAAGCGACCTCAACAAAAAAGCAAATGATCTTGTTGGAAAGATAGACACGGCAATGACCAAACTTACCAGTGGGGGAGGGCAAACAAAGCAAACTCTTCAAAGCCTCAAAGATCAACTAACAATTCCGCCACAGGCAACTCTTGAGCCGCATGAGAATGCTCCAAAAAATGGCTCTGTTGTAACTCTGTTCATTGTTGACAATTATAACAAGGAAAAATTCATGCGTGTCGTCCAAGAAACCGATGCTCGTGGTACTCATTATTTCCTTAAGGCCGACTTAGACGACCCAATCGATCCTCAATGTCACTTAAATGTCATTGCACAAAGTAATCTACTTGCTTTTTCGTTCACAGCACCGGATAAAACCGTAAAAACGCTTCAATTTGTTCCAAGAGCTGAGTCCGAACTTACTCGGCTTTGGCAAGATGAAATTGGCAAAAATAATATAAAAATAATGTCACGACTCGAACTCAAAGATTCCGGACGAGGAGACCTTAATTCCAAAGATAGATATAACGAGCAGTTCCAGATGGACTACACCAATCCCACAAAAAAGGATTTGGTCTATAATTTCGATTGCCTCGCTCCAGGCGCTGGAATTTTAATGATAGATGATGATGGCTATGCAACAACACTAAAGGTTAATTTCAAGGACAACAAGATCACTCCTACATTCAAAGCCGACCCAAGGACCGGGATTAAGATCCTTCCTGTTTCAGGTTTTCTCACAGAGCTTGGAGCGCTTAGAAGCGAATCTGATCCTATAAAAGTTGTCGATGGTTACACATCAAAAATCGAC
>CAYTZU010000070.1:0-5117 GCA_964442725.1 uncultured Pseudomonadota bacterium | reverse complement strand
GTAAGAAGTGTTGTTGAGAAGGTCGACGAACAGGCTGGAATACTATTTTTAAGGGGATCAGTCCCTGGCAAAAGCGGTTTTTTGCTTGAAGTGTTTGCACGATAAAGGGGCTTGTGATGGCATTAGAGATAAGTTGTTTTGATTCTCTTGGAAATCAATTTAAGATTCCAGTGAGTTTTGAATTTTCAGATAAGCCCTTAGGCGATGTTGAGTTTTCTCGATCAGTTCGAGTTTTGTTGAACCATGTTCGACAAGCAACGTCTTCGACAAAGAGCAGAGGCGAAGTTTCTTTTTCTAATAAGAAGCCTTGGAAACAAAAGGGAACAGGGCGAGCTCGATGTGGTGATGCAAAGTCTCCACTTTGGAGAAAGGGTGGTGTGATTTTTGGACCAACGCCTGGATGCAAAAGATTGAGGATAAATAAAAAAGAACGAAAAAATGTTTTAGGTTCTTTATTGAAAAGCAGGCTTGAGGCTGGAGATTTCTTTGGACTTGAGTTGCCAGCGGCAACAGCGAATAAGGGCTTGACTTCAACATTTTCTAGTTTCTTGAAAAAAATTGGAATGGATGGTCAAAGGGTTCTTTTCCTTTGCTCTCCAGATGATGTCAATGCAATTAGGAGTGTTAGGAATTTATCAACGGTTGATGTGGCATTTTTTGATCAACTTGGAGTTTTTGATTTATCAAAGAAAGACACAAAGATCGCCTTTTTGACAAGCCAAAAGGAGTTGTTGCAGGAGGTTTTTGACCGATGGACTTAAAATATTTTCGAATGATCAAAGGCCTCATTGTTAGTTCAAAAAGCAAGAAAGCTTTTGATAAAGAAGGAAAGTTGACCATAGAGGTTGACAAACATTTAAACAAAAGCGAAATAAAAAGGGCTGTTGAAGCTGTTTGGGAAGTTAAGGTAAAAAAAGTTTGGACAATATCAATTAAAGGAAAGGAAAAGCGTTTTTCTGGAAAGCCTTTTATGACTCAAGATTATAAAAAGGCAATAGTTGCGCTAAAAGACGGATATAAAATAGATGTTCCTTTTCAGCAATATAAATCTGATGTTGATCAAGACTTAGTTGCCGCTTCAGCAAAGCAGGATTCTAATAGGGAGGGTAAATAGCATGGCAATTATTTCAAGAAGGCCACTGACAAACTCCTTAAGAGAACAGCAGTTTGTCAAGATTGAAGGACTTGAAGAAGGTAAAAAAGAACGTTCCTTGTTGGCTTCTCATGGCAAGAGAA
Source organism: uncultured Pseudomonadota bacterium (assembly GCA_964442725.1). Classification (GTDB taxonomy): domain Bacteria; phylum Babelota; class Babeliae; order Babelales; genus CAYTZU01. Next base: position 3,881 of record CAYTZU010000070.1, on the reverse strand, counting down.
TTTGCGGCAGAAATGCTTATGGTCGCATTACTTGTCGATATAGAGGCGGTGGAGCAAAGCGACTTTACAGAATTATAGATTTTTCACGACAAATAAAAGGTGTGCCTGCAACAGTTAGGAACTTTGAATATGATCCTAATAGAAACGTTTCAATCGCACTGCTTGTTTATGAAAATGGCGCAAAAGCATACATTTTGAGACCTGAAGGGCTTTTGAAAGGCGATAAGGTGGTTTCTGGGCCTGATGTAGAGGTAAAAGTTGGAAATTGCTTGCCTTTGTCGAAAATACCGGTTGGATTTTCAGTTCATAATGTTGAACTAGAACCTGGTCGTGGAGCTCGAATTGCTCGATCTGCTGGCTCGTCGGTTCAGTTGGTTTCGAAGGAAGGTGGCAAAGCTTTATTAAAAATGCCATCGAGTGAACTTCGATATGTAAATTTGGATTGCTGGGCTACAATTGGTGTTTTATCCAATGCTGAGTATAAAAATGCGTCATTGGGTAAAGCTGGAAGAACTCGTCATAGAGGTTTTCGACCAACGGTTAGAGGAATGGCAATGAACCCGGTTGATCACCCGCATGGTGGTGGAGAGGGTCGTTCTAAATCTGGATCACATCCGTCTACTCCATGGGGTAGGTCTTGTAAGGGAGAGCGAACCAGAAAGAAATATCGTGGAATTGGGGTGATTGTTAAAAGACGTTCACGTGGAAAGGGTAAATAAAGGAAATTAGGAGGCATTTTAATAATGTCAAGATCGTTAAAAAAGGGCCCTTTTGTTGATGAAAAACTGTTTAAAGCGGTGATGAATGTCAAGGAAGCCAAGGGTCGAGATGTCGTAAAAACATGGAGACGAGCATGCACAGTAGTTCCAGAATTTGTTGGAATGACAATTGCTGTTCATGATGGTAGAAAGCACATTCCTGTTTTTATTACTGAAAATATGGTTGGACATAAGTTGGGTGAGTTTGCAGCAACTAGAACATTTAGAATGCATAGTGGTCAGAGACAGGCGACAGGAAAAGCTGGAAAACCAGCTGCTCCAGCAAAACAGCCAGCAGCTAAGGCTTCAAGTGCAAAACCAGCTGCTAAGAAAAAATGATAAATTTTGAGTTTAAAAAGTAGGGTATGATGAATATGGAAATCTATAAGGCCAGGGCGAAGTATCTAAAGGTTTCTCCGACCAAGGTGAGGCCTATAGTGGACTTGATAAGAGGTCACAGGGCGTCAAGGGCTGTTGAGTGGCTTATAACAAGACCAAACAGGAAGACCGAGATTGTTTTGAAGGTTGTCAAGTCAGCCATAGCAAATGCGATTAATGTGTCGGGTGGTCAAAGTGATGATTACACGATTTCAGTTGCAAAAGTTGACATAGGACCTACACAAAAGTACGCAATTCCTGGGGCAATGGGAAGGAGCGTGGTTAGACGTAGAAGATTTAGCCATATAGAAATCGGAGTAAAACCAATGGGCAAAAAAATAAATTCCAAGGAGGATGTTCGTGGGACAGAAAGTTAATCCCGTTGGGTTTAGACTTGGTTCTTTTGAACCGTGGGGTGCAAAGTGGTTTTCAAAGAAAAACTATGGCAAGACCCTTGTTGAGGACTTTAAAATTCGACGTTTTGCTGATTCTAGGCTTGTTAAAAGTGATGTTGAACGCATTCAGCTTGAACGAGCTGGCGATAGCATAAAGATGATTATTTGGTCGAAAAGACCTGGCCTTGTTATTGGAAAACGTGGTTTGGGGATCGGACAATTGCGAGATGATTTCTTCAAAGAATTTGGAAAAAACATCGAAATAGCAATTCATGAAGTAAAAAGTCCCGATGCTTGTGCTAGTTTGATTGCTGCTGGAATTGCTGAACAAATAGAAAAACGTGTCAACTTCAAGAGAGTTATGAAGCGAGCAGGTTTTGCTGCAGTAAAAGCTGGAGTTAAGGGTATAAAAATATGTTGTTCCGGAAGGCTTGGTGGCGCTGAAATCGCTAGAAAAGAATGGTTTAGATTTGGTTCTGTGCCTTTACATACACTCAGATCTAAAATTGAGTACAGTGCTATTGAAGCGCAAACGACTTACGGAAAAATAGGAATAAAAGTTTGGTCTTGTCGCGGACAGTATTAAAAGCGAGCTGTAATTGAGGTTGTTGATATGTTGATGCCGAAAAGAACCAAATTTAGGAAGGTCCAGAAAGGTTCAATGAAGGGGCTTTCAAAGGGTGCGCGAACCGTAGATTTTGGTGATTATGGAATTTGCGCATTGGAGCCGGTAAGGCTTACTGCAAGACAAATAGAAGCTATGCGAGTTTCTTTGAGTAGACGCTTGAAAAAAGTTGGAAACTTTATTTTAAGAGTTTTTCCAGACAAGCCTATTACGAAAAAACCAGCTGAAGTACGAATGGGTGGTGGAAAAGGAAGTCCAGAGTATTGGGTTTGTGTTGTTAAGCGTGGACGAGTTATTGCTGAAATTTCTGGAGTTGATAAAACTACTGCAAAAAGTATCTTTAAGAGTGTTTCGCATAAGCTGCCGATCAAGGTTAAATTTGTTGAATCTGTTAAAAAATCTGTTTCAGCTCAAGCGAATGTTGTTGAGCATATGGATGCTTAATTGTGGGGATTGTCGGATAAAAAATGGTTGGATTGAAGGATAAAATTTCTAAAGAAAAGCCAAGTTTAAAAGACAAGCTTGTTGGGCTGGAGAAAGAGTTGCTTGAGCTTAGATTGTCCAAATCTTCAGGGCAAATTAAGGATACTTCTCGATTTCAAAAGTTGCGCGCAGAAATATCTAGGTTAAAATTACAAATTAGCCGAGGTGTTATTTATGGATAAAAAAATGAATAATCAGAACGGCTTTGTAAATAAAAAAGCATTGACTTTGAAAGGGGTTATTGTTTCCGAAAGCCTTAATAAAACAATTACTGTTGAGGTTGAACGGTCTTTTAGACATGCAGTTTATGGAAAGGTTATAAAAGAATATAAGCGATATAAGGTTCATGATCCAGATTCAATCGGAAAAGTGGGCAAAGTGGTTATTATTAAACAGGTGGCTCCGATATCTAAGACAAAGAAGATGATTCTGAGTGAGATTTTTGGAGAGTAATTTTTAGGATTTTGCGATGTTACAGAGAGAATCTAAGCTAATTGTGGCAGACAATTCCGGAGCCAAAGAGCTTAAAATAATAAATTTTGTTGGCGGCGGAACCGGGAAGCGATTTGCCTCGCTGGGAGAAGTTGTTAAGGCTGCTGTAAAAAAGGCTATAACAGGCGGAACTGTTAAAAAAAGTGACGTAGTTGATGCTGTCATTGTTAGAACCTGCAAAGAGGTTCGTAGAGCAGATGGAAGCTATATTCGTTTTGATGAAAATGCTGCTGTAATAATTGATAAAAAAACGCGTGAACCTGTAGGTACTCGAATTTTTGGGCCAGTGGCTAGAGAAATTCGAGCTGGTGGTTTTAATAAAATTTTGTCTTTAGCCCCAGAGGTTCTTTAAAGGAGAGTAGCATGCTCAGCAGGATAAGAATTGGCGATCAAGTTGAAATAATTTCTGGGAAAGAAAAAGGTAAACGCGGTGAAGTTATAAATATAAAGAAAACTAAGGGCCTAGTTCGAGTTAGAGGTGTTTGCATGCAAATTAAACACCAAAAACCTAAAATGGCTGGACAGAAGGGTAAAATTGAACATGTTGAAAGTTTTTTCAATATTAGTAAAGTAATGCCAATTTGTCCTAAGACCGGAAAGCCTTGCAGGGTAAGGGTAAAGGTTTTAGAAAGTGGGAAAAAAGTTAGAGTAAGTCACAGGTCTGGTGCAGAATTATAGGCGAAGAGTTAAATAATTGGGTGTTTTCGAAATGAAGTCTCGGCTTGGAACGTTTTATAAAGAAGAAATTGT
>CAYTZU010000069.1:0-5145 GCA_964442725.1 uncultured Pseudomonadota bacterium | reverse complement strand
GCCTGAGCACGGGTTTTTAGTCGATTTGAAAGACCCTGGGCATATCCATAGCTTTCGCCAGACTCGGCAATCATTGCAATGACGCAGCCCAAAATAATTAAAAACATAAACAGGAAAAGCTTCTCGCAAGACAAAAACCCATTAATTGAGCTAAAATTTCCAAGTTCCAAGACTTTCCAGATTCGGCCAAAAACAAGCATCGGCACTGATAAAAAATGAAATTTTGAGGCAATTAGTGCTGCAGAAAAAACTCCACACAACAATGAAATAACCACATTTCTAGTAAAAAACACCAATACAATTGTAAGAAGCGAAGGAACAATTGATAAAAACCCTGAATCCAACGTTTTTTTCCAAAAAAATTAAATCAAAATAAAAACTTCAAAACATTGTACAAATTTTTATCATTCATATCATTAATTAACTAATTAGCCTTTAGTTTTTTTACTCATTGGCCTTTCGGTCTAAGTTCATTTATTTACTTGAAAGATTTTTATTTCATAAAATCCAAAGCATTAAATTTATAAAAATAAGATTTTCGAGAGCACTAAAAATGCCTTTTTGTATAAAAATCAAACGCTTAATAGGCCTCCTATGCTTATTAATTAGCTTGGACCTCAATCCTGCCGACCCAAACTTTGCTGGATATTTATTTGACCAACCGACAATTAATGAAAACTTCCCAAATGAATTGGTCAGAGAAGCCGATAAGGACGCAACGGCTATTGTCGATGAAAAACTATACAATTTGCCACCACGGGTTTGGATGACCTTTAATGGTAAGGGAGCTCGAAATGGCCCGGATGATGATGATAATGGCGATTGGTTGCACTATGCGATGGGAATGGCCGGAATCATTGGAGCAAAACTTAGTCTTTCTGCTCAAGACATGAAACAATTTATAAAACATTATGGAGAAGGTGAAATAGACGAAAGGTGGGAAGCCTGGACAGAACTCAAAGACATTGCCGACGCATACAAACCGGGCGGCAATGAGCATAAAAGATACTTCGATCTTTATATAAAAGCTTTATTCAAACAGGTAATCCCACTTGCTGAAGAAATACAGACAAACTATGACAAAAGGCCAAAAACCAATCTCTCAAAACTTGATGTAATTCCAGGAATTACAAAATTAGATTTGAAAAACCAAATCGATACAATTTCTCTTTACAACCCAACAACTTTTGTCACCACCACAGTTCCATCATCGAGAAATTGGAGCAAACCAAAACCAATTTTGGACAACGATGTTTTACTGGGTAAAAATGAACAAAAATTAAACATTTCAGAAAACTATTTCCGACATGGCTTTACAATACTGACCGGATTCCTCCCACCTTGGAATGATATCTATAAGAAATATTACAATGGTACAAATCCACTCAATCCCTTCGACCCAATTGATTCATGGGGTTATGTGACCGATCCGCTTCCAGAAATTTATAAAAAAGCCTGCATTTGCCCAAATGGTGACGTTTTAGTTCTTGGAAACGATTGTCAGCCATATTTTTACGAAAAATCCACCTCAAAAGTTTATGGCTATGCCCTTAAATACAGAGATGGATGTATCGACATCGCTGTTGGTAAAGATAAAGCGGCCATTCTTTATAGAAACAATGATTTAAAAATAAAAACCTACACTGATGCAAAAATGAACGAATGGAAAATTTATAATAGAGGAATTACTCCAGTTTCACCATGGAATGGGCTTCGTGATACAATTAATTCCTGGGGATATGCTTATCATACCCACGAAACGTATCAACAAACGGTTTGGGATTGGCGAGATACACCAGCATTAGTTACTAAATACCCCTCTAAATATTCAATCAACAATGTTTCAACTTGGGAAACAAAAACACTAACAAACGACTGTAAACTTGTTTGCCTTGGGTTTGATGACTCAATTTGGCTGGTGAGCAACGACGGCAAAATCATAAAAAAAACAGATACTACCGAAACTGAGGCAACAGGAGCCTCAAACATCGTAAAACTATCCGCTGGAATTAGCCTTGCTGCAGCCATAGATGAAACAGGATTTCTTTATTTATGCGATTATGCAGCCGACGACAAATCAACAACCTTTAACAAAACATCATTGAAGGTACGTGACTGCAGCGTTTCCGTTGATAATGGCATTGCGCTAGTTGATGATAAAAACAGTGTCTACTATTTAGAACAAACTTTCCTTAAAAATTTAAATTCTCCAGATGTAGCAAATAATAGCCCAATCAACATAAAAACAATCGATACTACACCACTTTCCTTCGACACCGCCCCCTCTGGCATTGTAAGCTTAAGCGCAACTGGAAAAACCTTTTTCATAGAAAAAAATCCCAAATTCAATATCGTTACCTTTAAGGCCTCAAATGGAAAATATTTAAGGGGGCATAAAAACGGCGATTCTATAGTTGAAAACACACAGTTGATGGCCGATTTAGAAGCTCAAAGTATGACCTCAGTTGCCACCGATGAGGCTTTTAACTCAATAACTCATGGCCAATGGGTTTTGCTTAAGCATCCGAATTGGACTCCAATTTCTAAAAAATACTACATTGTCGAGCGTCTTTCAAAAAAATATATCGGCAAAATTGGTCAAACAAATCAACTTGGAATTGTAGGCGAGGATCAAAAAATTGCCTTTGATTTAACTCAATCGGCAGCCGAAACTGCCACTGTTGGAACTTCTGCCGATTTTGATATTTTTATGAAAGCCGTTGGAAGTGCTTCAAAAACTAACATCGATAACATCGAGCTTTCAGCCTTGGAATCGAAATTTGTAATGCTTGCAGCGCTTTGCAAAGTTTATGTCGACTCAAAACCATCAACTTCGACAACAGAAGCTGATCATGCTGTATCGAAAAAAGTTTGCGACACTTTTTATGGCAAAGGCTCAACAACAGACTGGCCTGATGGTTTGGCTTTGGCTGATAGAGCTTTAGCTATTTTAACATTATTAGACCAAATAAGCACAGATCGAGAGGCCATCGACGCTACACTAAGTAAATCTGGCCTGATCACGCTGGTAAACAAAATCACCAGAACAATCTCGGAGAGATATTCCGATAACTCTGACATCAAAGATTTAGCCAATCAAATAAACAAAAGATTTAAAGTTGAAACAAAGGCCTCAACTTTTTCTGAAAGATTTTCCGATTTGAAGGCCAGTCTTACTCAAATAACCAATCAAGCAACGGCAAACACATTCTTCAACAAACTAGAAGCTTTAGTTAAAGACAGAATTGAGGCTGAGACAACAACATTTACAGAACTAAAGCAGTGGATTGTACAAATAAACAATCAACCACAAGAATTAAGCTACATCAAAAAGCTAAATGAGGCCGGCATTACACAAAAAATAAATAACCTTTCACTAAAAATGGCCGAACCAATAAGCATTGCCGAAGCAGTTGATAGAATTTCACGATTTTCGTCTGAGACTGGAGTTTTAAACACAGCGCAACAAACAGCATTTTTGCTCATTTTAAGTAAATTATTTGAAACTGGGCCACTTTCAAGATTATCAATTTCAAAAAATAAAGTTCAAACGATTCAACAGGCAATAACAAAGATCAAAAGTTTAAATCCAACCATGACGATTCCATCGGCAACACAAACAACAATCAATGGAATAAATTTCTCTGATTTTAAAGTAGGTTTTATTGCAAAAATTAGAAACTTAATTATGAAGACGATTCCAGCAAATGTTGATGAAACAACCTATCTTTGGAAACAGGATTCTGTTGAACCGAGTACGCCCCTCGATGCCTTAAATCCAACTACTTACTACACTTTATCAACCATTTGGGAAGATTTTTCTTGCTGGAAAGAGTGGGCGCCAGATTTAACCAATCCAGCTAACCGAATTCCTCTGATGGTTATTTGTAACCAAATAAGGGACAGCATAAACATTAACTTTTCAGCCAATCAAAAATACAGCGCAATAAAGACCGAAGTTGACAAGATGATTACCGAACTTGAAGCTGCAGCAAGCAAAAAAACCTAAGACCAGGAGGTCTTGATTTAAATAGTGGAATAAGTGCTAAGATCCTAGCCAATCCACTTTCAATTAAATATTTTTGAAATTTTGGAATCAAAAATGAGAATCAGCTTTCTATCAAAAAGCATTATTTTAATTGGGCTTGCTACAAGTTTTGCCTCAAAAACAATGCAATTTAATTTAAAAGACCAAAATCCATATCCCCCTCAAACAGAGGCTTTCATAAAAGATATCGCACCTGGCTTCGAGCTTTTATACGACTATTTGTCAGAAAATGATGCAACCGGGGGGAAAAACAGAGAAATCGCTGATTCCGCTGAAGGCGACACTACTGGACAGTTTTCATTTGTTTTAAACAAAGAAAGTGACTTAAACACACAAAAACAACTTTTAACAAGCGGAGTATTTGGGAGTAGTTATGCAATTAAAAAAGCAACGCTAGATTCGCGAGAAAAACTTTTTAGCGGAAACTTCCCAGCCTTCCGATGGAATTACAACAACAATGCAAAGTTTACTTCAGAGGCAACCCTTGAATCGGCCTTTAAATTAAAGCCACTTGGAACTGAAAAATTCTTTTCCATAAATAGTTCAACAGCAAAAAACACAACTGCAGCCAGTGATCTCTCTGCCATTTTTGCTGTCGCCGTCGACAATTCTAACAAAATATTAAAGTGGCAAGATGGCTCATGGAGTGTCATTTCGCAAGAGGAAGACCATTGCCATGCTGCCGATGTTGCTTTTTCTCCAATTTATCACGAAAGATTGAGTTCTAATGAGGCAACAAAAAGGTTCTTTGATAAAAACAAAGCTGCAGCCTCAACAGTTGGTGTTTTAGGAGGGTTAACCATTGGTGCTCCTGCATTGGCTATAATGGCCATTGTTGGTGCCACAACTGAAAGGCGCGATTACTACACAATAAAATTTGAAGATACTCGATTTTTTAAAATTAACGACCGATGGGGCTTTGAAAAATATGCAGCCATCGATGCCTATGGTGACACCTGGATCATTGGATCAGATCAAGCACCTTATTATGGAAAACACGATGAACGTTTCAAACACCTAACAAGCAAGGATCCTCGGACCTTTTTTTTGGGTTCAAATCAACGAATATTCGATATTTCAGTAGGTGATAATTGCCT
>CAYTZU010000068.1:0-5164 GCA_964442725.1 uncultured Pseudomonadota bacterium | reverse complement strand
TTGGACAGATGGTTTGGTTTAAATCCAAAGGAGCGGCGATTTATAAAGTAGTCGATTTGCTATTGCCAAAAAGATGACATTTTAAAAACAATTAGTATAATCCTAATGGTGTTTTGGCCCTTGGCTCAGTCCTTGGGTGTACGTTTTTCAGAAATGTGCGGTTAAACGAAAAATTGGAGCGACAAGTCTTGGAACCAAAAAAAATAAGTAGAGAATCAATTAAGTCAATCGGACTTGAAGATCGAGGTTTTCCAGATTTCAAAGTTGGAGACAGAATAGAGGTTTTCCAGATCGTAAAAGAGGGCGATAAGGAAAGAGAGCAGAAATTTGAAGGTGACGTTATTTCGTTTAAAAAGAGCGGAATAAGCACGACCTTTACAGTTCGAAAACTGGCCTCAAAAGGTATTGGAGTTGAAAGGATTTTCCCTTATTATTCACCAGTTATCACAAAAATTGCGAAGCTGAAGACCGGAATTGTAAGAAGAGCAAAGCTTTATTATCTACGCGACCGAATCGGAAAAGGCGTAAAGATCAAGGGCCATTAGTCTTACAACAATGTTTTTAATGATTTTTCATTGAAAATTTAACTTTGTGAGGTTCAACATGTTTGGCAATTTTAAAAAGATTTTACTTTTTTTGACATTCGCTGTTGGATTTTCAGGATTAAGAGGGGTTAAGGCTAAAGATTTTACACAAAAAAATGTTATTGAAGAGTTAGCCTATAAAGCCACATACCTTTGGTTAAATGTTCAATAAAATCCAGGCAAGACAGCTTTGGGTTTTACTGCGTTTGCATTAACGCTTTTAGCTTTGGATTATTACTTGAGCTACCTGGAAGATAAAAATGAAGAGCAAAAGTTATTGAATTATTTCAAAAAAATATCCCAAAGACGCGGATGGAAGAGTAATTCTGCTCGAATAGTTGGTTGTGGTTCGGGAGCAATTGCAGTAGCATTTTGGCTGACAACGCTTTATAAATTTTTTTACTAAGAGCCGAAGCTCAAGTGGTTTTTAAATAACAAAGAGCTCATAAGGTCTTTTAGTTTTGTCTTTTAAATAAAGGTGAAATCATGTTGAATTTGAAACATGATTTCACCTTTTTGTCTTTTAAAAATTTTCAGTTCCAATGTTTAGGTGGAGAACCAATATTTCTCGAATTGATGGGATGATAAGGTAAAAAAGCAGTCCAGAGATGACAATTCCGATTGTGTGAAGCCAGAGCTTTATAAATCGGCTTTCAAGCTTTGAAACAAGCCAATGATAAAGAAGTGAAAACCCTGAAAGGCTGAAGAGAGAATATCGAATGTTTGGGGTGTCCAAAACTCGGTATAAAATCGTAGTAATCACGCTTCCGTTGTAAAATTTTGGAAGGTAAATATAGGTCCAAATATTCAAAATAAGAAAACTGAACCATAAAAAAAAGACCCCAAGATTACGGCCATTGGTGCTGATATTTCCGGGCAGAAGTCCAACGACAAAAAGATAGGATGCCAGAGGGGTTCCGATCACAAAAAAGCTCACAGCCAGCGCGGCCAGATGAAGGCCTTGAATGAGTCCGTGAACGCTGATCATTGCCCAGGCATAAAAAGAAACGATGAATAAAAGTGGCAAGAGGTTTATTAATCCGCGCATTTTATTGAAAATAACCCACTAAAAAGGTCAATTAATTTTAATTAAAAGTAATTCATCAAGATTATAGTCCCTTGGCCGTTTTAAAGTCCATGGCTATTTCTTTTCTCAATTTAGCTCGACTTCTTTGGGTTTAGGTTGATTTCAATAGTAAAAATGGGTCAAGGGGGGTCTATTTTAATGCTTTAATTTTTAACTGTTGTTAAAATTCATGTGCGTACTATGCTTAAATTTGTTTGATTTTATCAATTGCGGCATGCAAAATTTGTCTTCCTTGTTGCAGTTTTATAGAATTTGAATAATTAATTATTGGGTTTGAACTTTAAATGTTGTACAGAGAGTTTATGAAGAATTTATCATTTGAGAATTATTCAATTAAAAATTTTACTGTTGGTCGACTATTTTTGGCCTTTGCCGCATTGATTTGCTTGGCAGGTTGTCTTGGCCAGAAAGGCTCGAAAGAGGGTGCTTTGCCAAAAGTTTCAAAGAAAGACATAAAACAGGCAAATATTACTCCAGTTAAAAATGATTTAAAAAAAGGTGTGTTGCAAACAGCTTCAGGAGAAGCGACACTTGAGGAAATGATCGAGCAAATAAATTTGGAAACAGAAAAGGGTCAACATGCTGCCGCAGCACAGTGGCTTGAAAAGGTGATCCGTCGATATCCAGAAAATCCAAAATTGGTTGATTATCGCTACAAATTGGCTGAAAGTTACTTTCTGGCAAAAAAATACCCATTGGCCGCCGAGGCTTTTTTGACTTTTTCAAAGTTTTATCCGGCCGATCCTCGTGAGGCTGATGCACGATATTTTGCTTTGATGTCGAAATATAATTATTCAAAAAGCTTTTCGGTCGAGTGTGACAGCAGCATTACAAAAGAAGTTGTTGAATTGGGCGAAAAATTGCTTGCTGATGAAAGCATGTTTAGCCGCAAGGAAGAGATCATTTTGGTCTTAAATCATTGCGGTGAGCGTCTTTTGAACAAAGAAGTGGCTGTTTTTGACTCTTATTTGAGACGAGGCAAATTTGATGCTGCTGAAGTAAAACTCGATAAAATAAAGTCTGAATACTTGGCTAAAAATAAAACCATCGAGCCACGAGTTGTTTATCTCGAGTGTAAGTTAGCTAAGAAAACTAATGACTCCAAAGCTGCTCAAAGTTGTTTGGACCTGCTCTTGGAAAAATATCCAGAGTCCAAATTTACTCGAATGGCAAGTGGCCTGGTGAGCACAGACATTGGAATTGTCTCAGAGCTGATTTTGGGCTAAAAAATCAGTTGAAAATTTGATTGAAATGCTCAAAGAACTTAAAACTGAAAAAATTCGTGCGCTTGGTCGACAAGGTCAGGCGCACATTGAAAAATTTTTGATCAAAAATGGATACTCGATTTTGGCCAGAAATTATTCTGTCAGAGTAGGCGAAATCGATCTCGTGGCGCAAAAAAATGAAATTGTTTGTTTTGTTGAAGTTAAAACGCGCTCAAAGCATTATTTTCCAATTTCAATGGCAGTTAATTTTGCCAAACAAAAGCGAATGCAAGGTGCTGCAAAAAACTTTATTTTAGCAAAAAGATTAACAGATTTAGCCTTTCGTTTTGACATTGCAACGGTATGTTTTTCAACTCACGAAAATCCTGAAATAAATTACATAGAAAATGCCTTTTATTGCGGCCAATAATTTCTCTTAAGTTTGATTTAAGCGCTCTGCGAGCAAACTCATCGATTTTGGAGTGGGATTTTTATCTATAAAATCTAAAATTGTCTTTGCGCAGTCAAATGGGCTTGTCGAAGTTGTATCGACACAAAGATCGTAAAAGCGATTTGGCTCATGGACTACATTAATCTGGTTTTGCGCAAGTCCTTTTCGTCGATTTGATCGCAGTAATTCTCGCTCAATGGTTGTTTTTAAGTCGCAATAAACGCCAACAAAATAAACTTGTTTACCGTCAAAGAGTTGGGCGTAACCTTTTAAAAATCTGTCTCCCTCAAAAACCTCGTCAATGATCAAGTCAAGGCCTGCCTCATGGAATAAATTTGCTATTTTTGGGCTGCAATCACGCACTTTTTGCCCGTAAGGTCCAAAAACAACTTTGACCGGTCGACTGTCATTTTTATCGACAACCAACCCAAAGCCATCTCTGCTATTTTTCTCGCTGTTTATGTAGTCGGGCGGCATTATTGAATAAATTCTGTCAATTCCCAAGTGCAGAAAAGGCTTTTGGCTTATAATTTTGATCGCCTGGGCTACGGTGCTTTTGCCGCTACTCGAGGTGCCATTTAGCATTATTATCATTTTTAAAAATTCCAAACTTTTTATCCAAGAAACAAAGATAGGTTTGAGTTTTACTCTAATTTGAGCCTTTTTCTCAATCTTAATATTTGGGTATTTCAAAAAATTTGTGTTCGTGGTAATAATGTCGTTGTATGCGCTTTCCTTATCTTGAATCTACACGATTGAAATATCGGTGAGGATGAGAAATATGGTTCTGTGTAGAAAATTAATGGATAAACAAGCCATTATTCTATCTCCTTGCGGTGTCAAAAAATTTCTGATTTTATTTCTTTCACTTTTAACCATTTCATCAAAAGTATTTCCAGACCAAGAAAATTCAAATTTAATAACTTTACCAGCAGAAGCTTGTCAAAAACTCCAACTTGAAGGAATTCAGAGATCTTTTCGGAAATTTGCCGACAAATGTGTAGAAAACAAATTTTATAGTCAAATTCGGACTTCTCTGACCAATCTTTTGTCCATCATTGACCATGAACTTAAAAATAATGATTCCTTGACAATGGTTTCTTCGCATTCAACTGAGGCAATGGCAGAAATGTTCCAAATTGCCACCCTCCTGGCCACCGATACTCGAAATTATTATCGCCACTCTTTAAAGATCATTTACACTCCGGTTTCAAAGGTTTTTGGCTGGAATAAAAGCAAAAAGATAGAGAAAAAGCTTTTTATTTATTATTGGAAGGAGTTTTATTGGAATCTTGCAAAAGACTGGATAGATGGGCCATTCAAGCTCACAGTGACATTTTGCGGAGTTTTGTTTGTAATTCCACAAATGAGTAAATTTATAAGAGAAGCCATCGAAAATCCAAAAATAATTTTTCTTGGAAAGAGCAAGGATGACAAGAAAGGTGAATTGGAAAAAGAGTATGAAGATTTGAAAAAATTGCTAAGAGAGATGAATAATAAATTTAATGGTAAAGACAATTAAGTTCGAAACCAAATATTCAAGTCTTGATTCAAAGGGATAGCAATCCTAGTAAAAAACTTTAAGAGACATTAGAATTTAGTTGTTAGTAATAATTTTACTCAACTGTGGGTGATCCAAATATGTGTCTTTTAATTTACAAGCGTCTGCTCAGCAGGTATCTATTTGTGATTTCAAGTTTTTTTATCAGTTGTGGCCATTATATCAGATCAGTAAATTCAGAAAGGATTTGATCAACGTCTGCTTTCGGAATAATTTTTAATTCGCGACGCATCTCGTTAAGGTTATATTCATTATCTTCAAACGATATTGGGTTAA
>CAYTZU010000067.1:0-5249 GCA_964442725.1 uncultured Pseudomonadota bacterium | reverse complement strand
TTTAAATGGTCAAAAAAGGGGTTTTGTTCTGCCCATGGGTGACTGGATTGTAGAGTCAATGATGGACCGATTAAATTCTATAAGGACCTCCAGCTGGATTGATGGACTTTTTGTTGAGGCGCAAATTAAAATCTTCATAAAAAATAAACAAAATTGGCGAAAAGTTTGGGCTTTGCTGGTGTTCGATCAGTGGTTTAAATCAATAAAACGTTATCAAAAAATAAATTTTATATGAAATTATTCTTTAGGTAAAATAGCTTCTTATACTCTATTAGAAATAACCGCAAGTCTTAAATCTCATTTTTGAGGTTTTTTATGAATTTTTTGGCAAGAAAAATATTGAAATTGGTGGTTTTGTTGATTTCGTTTGCTCTGCCCAACTCATTGTATGCTCCAAAACAAATGGGTGATGTTAATGATTACTATCAAAATTTGACCGAGTCTATTTTTCATGAACTTAATACTCGTAATGTCCTGTCTGAATCGCTTATTAGATATTTTTTGCTCGTTTTTACAATTCGACTGTCAATGGCTATTTCCGGAGGAGGACTGAATTCGGCAATCGCTGATGCTGTCAAACTTGTCGAACACAAAAAGGATGCCCTATTTGCTGTCCAAGCTAATCATTTTGATGGTTTGAATATTTATCAAGAGCTCAAAGATGGTTGTGTTGCTGGAGATAAACAACGGTTAACGCTAGCTTTTCTTGATTTATGTTTGGCCATTTATTGGATTAGTATGCAGGGTAAAGTTGATGCAAAAAGCATTAAAACAACGCTTTTAGACGAAGAAATTTTAGATTTTTTTCTTTATATTTCTGACGAATTAAAGGGGCGTCAAGGGCCTGTAATTATGACTCCTGAAATAATTAATCATGCCTTTATGCAGGTCAAAAAAGACAAATTTGAATCGCTTGAAGGTGGTCGATTAGTCAAAAGCATGACAGTCCCATGTATTTCAATTCCTTCATGCGCATCGATTGATTCGGCCGATTCACCGGGTCCTGAGGCTTCGCCATCTCAAACAAGGCCAAGTTCTGCTCGAGGAGTTGTCACAAAATTCGATTCATCCATTGATTTGTCTGTGGATACAAAAACTTCGTCGTAAGTGGCTTTTCTAAAATAAAGTATTGAAATTTTAATCTCTGTGATAAGTTTTTGAGTGCAATAGAGAAGTTTCATGATTTTGACGACAAAAACTTAGGTTATGAGATTTATTTTGGATAAAAAGTTTGATGTAGCAGTTGTTGGCGGTGGACACGCTGGAATTGAGGCGGCCTGGCTTTGTGCAAAAATGGGAGTCAAAACCATTCTTGTCACCATGGACAGCACTAAAATTGGTGCAATGCATTGTAATCCTTCTATCGGTGGCCTTGGCAAGGGGCATATGGTTTTTGAGCTTGCAGCGCTTGGTGGCCTGATGCCATGGCTTTGTTCGCGAACGCATCTTCAGGCCAGAATGCTCAATACAAGCAAGGGACCGGCGGTCCAAGGTTTGCGCCTTCAAATCGATAAAATTGCTTATCAAAATCTTGCAAGTAAAACGATGACGTCGACAAAAAACCTGACAGTTTTAAGTGATGAGGTCGTTGAAGTTTTGGCAACCAAAGACCAGGACGGCAAGTCCAGAGTGACAGGCATGAAAATGGCCTCTGGAAATGAGATTTCAGTTGGGGCCATAGTTATTGCCACGGGAACTTTTTTGAGAAGCAAAATTTTTATAGGCAAACAACTTGAAAATTTTGAGGGTGTTTTTCCGGAAATTAGCAAAAATCTTTCTGGTTCACTTGAGGAAATCACCGGTGCAAAGATCGATCGATTAAAAACAGGGACTCCGCCACGGCTTTTGAAGGATAGTTTGGATTTTTCAAAGTTTGATCTTCAGCCGGCTCATGATCTTGATTTTCTCTTCGAGTTTGAGCCAAAAAAATCAACCACACTCACAGAATGTTTTTTGACCAAAACCAATGAGCAGACACACAAGGTGATTTTGGATAATCTCAATAAATCGGCACTTTTTACTGGTGATATTTTATCGGTTGGTCCTCGATATTGCCCATCAATTGAGGCAAAGTTGATTAAATTTCCAGACAAGAACTCTCATCATATTTTTGTCGAACCTGAAACACTTGATGGTAATTTAATTTATCCCGCTGGACTTTCAAATGGGCTTCCAAGTGACATTCAGGAGCAATTTATCCGAACAATTGAAGGTTTTGGCAATGCCATAATTGCCCGCCCAGGCTTTCAGATCGAGTATGATTTCTTTCAGCCAACTGGTCTTGATAATACACTTGGAGTAAAAAACGTTGATGGGCTATTTTTCGCTGGACAGATCAACGGAACGACCGGTTATGAGGAGGCAGCTTGTCAGGGCGCAGTGGCTGGAATTAATGCGGCCAGATTTGTTATGCAAAAATCGCCTTGCCTGATGCAGCGTTCACAGAGCTACATTGGAGTGATGATTGATGATTTGGTCACTTTGGGAGTCAGCGAGCCGTATCGAATGTTTACTTCTCGCGCTGAGCGACGTTTAATCATGCGACAGGACAACGCTTTTTCGCGTCTGATGCCGGAGGCCAGGGAGCTTGGTTTGGTCGATGATTCGCTTTGGGATAAGTTTTGCCGAGAAGAGGAGCTTGTAAAAAAGGCCTGGAATTACATTGGGCGTGGAAAAGAAAAGCAGGCAAGCATTTTTAAGTTGTTAAATGTTCATCAACTTGACGATGATCAAAAAGAGCTTGTCAAAACTCGATTAAAGGACGATTTAGAATTGCCTGAAGATGAGGTTGAAATCATTTCTGGACGAGTTCTAGCAAGGCTCCACTCAATGGTCCGATACGATGGCTACATCGATCGTGAGGAACTTGAGGTCGATAGGATGAAAAAATATGGGCGAATAAAAATTCCTGACGATTTTAATTATCGTGGAATTCAGGGCCTTCGTCGAGAGCTCCAAGAAAAGCTAGAAAAAGCACGACCAAAAAATGTTGGCCAGGCAATGCTTATTTCTGGAATGACGCCAGCAGCCGCTTCTCTTTTGGCAATCATGGTTGGCAAAAGAGACAAAAAATGTGAATTGTAATAAAAGTTTTGGGAGCAAATAGGTTTTATTTAAGCACATTTTTTATAAAGGTCGCGCAAATTGACTATCTCGGATACAATTGGCGCCAGTTAAAATTGTTAATGTTGGTGTTACGTGTATTTTTTAGTCCGTCGGCACTTTTAAATCAGTCCGAGGTTTTTTGATGATGTTAAAATCGTTGAGAGATTATTTTTATTTATTGCCAATAATTTTTTACAGTTCTTGGCTTTCGGCCTCTTGCTACAGGACGGCCACTTTTTTAACTCCTGATTTTTCGATTTATAAATTGCCAAAGGAAAAGTTGGAGACTTGGATTTCTGCGAGTATTTCTCGAGGAACCACATCAACAGGTTTTGATCAATCAGGCGATTATGGGCCGCTTTTCTGCGGCTTTGGAGCTACCACCTTTGATCAATTTGCTAGAAATTATCCATATTTGAAAAAATGGCCTAAAACAGCTGATTTTATAAAAACAGTTTGTTTGAACTCAAATTTTGACAGCAATGAAAAAAGCCTAATTTGTGGCGGGGATTTGGAAATCGTTGATTTAAATCTGCTTTTTTGTGTTCCTGTTGGCGAAAATTTTTCAGCATTTTGTGAATTGCCATTAAAAATGACGAAAATGAAGGGGCTGAAGTTCGTTACAAACAGCGGTGGAGAGAGTGAATTTGCAAAGCTTGTTAACTCAAAAATTGATGATGTTTTGGGTGAACATGGTTTTGAAAAGTTTTCAAGCGATCCAGTTCTCAGTGGAATTTCCGACATTGCAATTATGTTTGGTTGGGCCGATAAGCACACGAATAACGATTTAAAGATAGCTGTTGCCGGTGTTGGCGCCAGCATTCGTGGTGGATTTATAATTCCTTCTTCGACAATTTCAGGCTCAAACAAGAAATTTTTATACAACATTCCACTGGGAGAAAATGGTTCCTTTGGAGTAAAACTTCAGGCCGAATGTGAGATTGAATTTAGGCCATATATTTGTCTTGTCGGATCGATAGATAGTCGAATTTATATGAGGAAAAACGAGCTTTTGAAAACAAAAATTGTCAAAGAGCAACAGGGGCTATTCCTTGATCCAATGGCTTCTGTGACCTATGACAATGGACATTTTTTTAAATTTGGTGCTGCCGTTAAAATGGGTTCTCCAAGGGTTGGTCTTTTCGTCTCGGGTGGCTACACCTACTCTTCAAAGGAGGTTTCTCAACTTTCCTTGGCAGATTCTGAATATTTAAAGCGTCAGAAGCGCCAAATAATAAAAAACGCTGAGCTTCCCGGAATTACATCCTCAAATGTTGATACTGTTGTAGCCGACAATAAATGTGATGAAGTTTATCTTTCAAATTCGGTTATAAATTTGGACAATCAACTTGTGCGGCAATATTTGCATTGTGTTCACGTTAGTTTTGCGTTCCAGCCAAGCATGTCGGAAAAATATGAAAACTTCCTCGATGGGCCAGATCCAGCAATTGAAATTTCTTACAATTATCCGCTCTATGGAAAGAGTTACATCGCCATGCCATTTATCGCTGGAAATATGGCCTTTGGATTTAAAATTAAATTTTAAATTTTGAGTGCATTGATGGAGTAGGGCTTTCTCGTGATGGAACTTTTGCTGGGGCTTGATATGCTTGCTTGCATTATTAAAACTTAATTTTTTAATTAGAAAATATGACAATCGATGAACAGTATAGATTTTATAAAGAAACACATAATTAGCCTGATTGGGGACTTCTTTAACCTCGATGAATTTGCTATTTCCGGAATTGATGTAAAAATTGAAATTGATTCAAAATTTGGAGATTTGAGTTGTAATGCGGCTATGGTTTTGGCTGGAAAACTTAAAATTGCTCCGCTTGAGTTAGCACACAAAATTAAGGATCTTTTGGATTCAGAGGAGATTTGTGACTACCAAAATCCCCTGGTCAGTCATTTTGAGGAAATTTCCATTGCCGGTCCCGGATTTTTAAACATTAAATTAAATGATCAGACCTGGCACACAGTAATTCATGAGCTTTTTGCCCATCCACAAAAGTGTTTTCAGCTTTATCCGGACGAAAAAATAAAATCTTATTTAATTGAGTTTGTCAGTGCAAACCCAACCGGCCCATTGACACTGGCGCATGGCCGAAATGCCATTATTGGCGATGTTTTGAGCTCGGTTT
>CAYTZU010000066.1:0-5257 GCA_964442725.1 uncultured Pseudomonadota bacterium | reverse complement strand
CACGATTTACTGATCAAGGCTTTGGAATTATTTCATTGGTGTGGCTGCGGCAATTACCTGAAAAAAAAGATGGTTTTGACCTTGAGTACATAGTGACCATTTGGGAATAAAATTTCAAAAGCTCTCAAAAAACGAGCGCTATTTTGTGATTTTGGATTTAATTTATGCAGAAATCAATTTTTTTCGATGACCCATCTTTTGCACGGATTGATCTTTTTTTGGCCAGCAGAGAGGGCCTTTCGCGATCATTTTTCTCAAGATTGATTGAGTCTGGAGCGGTTTTGGTCAATGGAAAGGTCATTTCTAAGTCAGGTTTTTGCCCAAAAATTGGCGATTGTATCGAGTTTTGTACAGCCCAGAGCATTGTTGAGGTTCAAAACGAGTCAAAATCAGTTGAAATTGAGTTCAAAGTCATCGATGAGCAGGATGATTTTTTGGTCATCGACAAACCGGCTGGACTTTTGGTCCATTCAACCAGCCCAAATTGCAGCGAGCCGTCACTTGTCCAAGGGTTAGATCAACGATTTTTGTGGTCAAAGAGTATGCCAAAAGAGTTGCGAGGGGGAATTGTTCATCGCCTAGACAAGGAGACTTCTGGCCTCATTTTGGTTGCAAAAAACGTTAAGGCTCAAAGCGCACTGTCGAAGCTTTTTTGCGAGCGCAAAATTAACAAAACTTATTTAGCTATCGTTTGTGGGCGGCTTGAAAAAAGTGGCAAAATTATCGCTCCAATTGGCCGACATCCAGTCCATCGTCACAAACGGATGGTTTATGGTGTTGCTATGAAAGAGGCCTCAAGTGAATTCCAGTGTCTTGAAAATTTCGGAAATTTTTCGCTTGCAAAGGTGAAAATTTTCACAGGTCGGACGCATCAAATCAGGGTCCATATGGCCTGGCTTGGACATCCGATTTTAGGTGATTTTTTGTATGGGCAGAAAAGCGAAATTATTGCTCGACAGGCACTTCACGCCAGCACTCTTGAGTTTGTCTTTGATGGAAGGCCTTTTTCTTACAAAGCAGACCTTCCATCGGATATGACAACAATAATTGAAAGTGGCAATTAAGTCACAGTGATTTTCTTTTGCAGTGAATCAAATAGCGCTGGGAAAATAGATTTAAACATCAAAATAGAAGCCAAAATTGCCATTGGAATAATGGTATATCGAACAATCAGAGCCGTTTCCTTTACCTCATGCAAGGTTTTTTCACAGTCAGCATTGTTTTTATTAATTGCTGTTTGGGCCGTTTCGACGAGTTTGCTCATTTTTGCTAGCTCTTTACTTCCAAAGAGATGTCTGCCCAATTTTGGATATTTTTTCACCTCTGGCTTGACAACAAGCGCACTTGAAGAGGGGGTGGTTAAAGGCATTGGTTTGACAATTGTCATAGGCACACCGGCAGCTCCTTGGCCACCAATTTTAGACTTTGGTGCTATTGAGCGGCTTGTCCCCGATATAACCCTAAAAATGGGTGCTAAGAGCTCTGGCAAGTCGGCTTGAAGCTTATTTTGAAATGAAACTGAAATTAAACTTAAAATGAAAAGTTTTTTGACTAATTTTAACATTGTTAACTTATGCCTCCCTAAAACATAAATTTGTTCTGATGCGCTAACGTTTTTGATCGTTAGTTATAAGATAATTCTAAAATAGCCATTAATTTCCGCAAAAGGGGGGCCTGAAAGTAGACAAAAAAGCCTGAAAACATTAGATTTTAAGTGAAAAGCTTCAAAAAATAACATTATCCATTCTTGCCTTTGGAATCTCTAAAAAAGCACTTAATTTGCAGCTATTTTGGCTAAAACTTGAATTCAAGGTTTTCGCCTCAGAAATTGAAATAAGAATATTTTGGGATTCTAATGAGTCAAAAACCAATCTTTGAAAGGCATTGAAAATGGCTATGTATTTTGGGTTGCTGGGCATTTTTCCGGTTAAAAGACCCTCTGTACCGGTTAAAATTAATAACGCTTTGTTTTTTCTTGCCCATATAAATAGATTTGAGAGAGATTTGACTGGATGCTTAATTTCCATGATGGATTCGCATTGGACAACTAAGAATGGAATTCCTGCGTCTGTTGCAATCATCTTCGATAACCGAGTTGGATTTTCACCACAAATTACAGTTAAAGTTCCCTGTTTGTTTGTTATTAAATTAATATAATTTTCGAGTTGTTTTTGGAATTGCTGATTGTGTTTGAATAAAATTACTGAATGTGCGGGTTCTTTGCGCATGAATAATTGGGATAATAATGATCTACCCCTACCTTCCTGAGTGATTATGCCTTGGTCCTGCAAATAATAAATTTGCTTTTTAGTATAATATCTTATGAGGTTTGATATGCCTGAGCTGGTCAAAGCAACGGCGCCTACTAAGGTCGATACAAGCACAACTACCGAGACCCAAACCCTCCAATTTTTTAAAGTCAGCTCTTTACCTAGATTTTCGAAAGATCTCCCCACCGAATCTGGAATATCATTTTCCAGAAACTTTAAGGTTTCAGTTCTATAGGTTTTTAAACCATTTTGAATTCCAGTGCCATCAGTTGCTCCCAACATGAAATTTTTAGCTTGTTTGCCTAAAAAATGGCCAAGTGTGGCTAATAATCCAGTTGGTTGGGGTTCGCCGCCTAGGTTTTGTGGTTTTTTTTCTGACGACTTATCTCTTTGCAGTGTGCTTGGAGGCGGAATTTGTGCTCTTTCAGGAGGTGGTATTGACTCTGCACGTGACGCTACTGAAGGTTGAGGAGTCACAGGAGTTGTATTTAAAAGCAGACTTGAAGTTGACGGCTGGCTGACTTGTGAGCTTGATTGGTGAGGAGGTGTTGATGGGGTGGATGGCTCTTTAGATGAAGTAGGTGTGTTTCGAGTTAAATTATGGTTTGATGGACCCATAAAGGCAAAAATGAAAGCAAAAGGCCCAGGTTTACTCTGTCTATTTGGACTTTGAGTCGCTGAAAGCTTCAATGGCAATGAACATGTTATTACAATAAAAGCAAGAAGCAGTCTATTTAACTTTGTCATACCTGAAAATTCAATTGCGATGCTGTTTTATTGCGTGTTTCAAAGATAAATTAAATTCTATCGGGTTTTTAAATTATTTCTTTGTTTAGCCCGGTTTTTACAAAAAACGCTAAAAATCATTATTTATTTGTGCAAAGAACCATTTTTTGTTTCAGCGTGAAAACTTTGTGGCTGAATCACGCCTTCAGCGTCGATGAAATATCGATTAATTTAAAGATGAATAAATATTAAATTTTTACGATATGCTTTGAGTTTGAAGCGGAATGCTTTTTATAGTTTGAAATTTCTTGTATAGCTAAGTGCGGATCGTTTGAAATTTAGAAAAATGAGATTTTTTGGAAATGCTTGATAAAAAAATTTTAGAAAAACTTGTCTCCATAGGCAAAATAACTCAAGAGCGGGCAGAAGAACTTTCAAGGCGCAGTGCCGAAGAAAAATTGTCCATTGAAAAAGAACTTCTTTCGATGGGCATTGTTTCAAGGGATGAAATTGTCAGAATTTTGGCAACTGAGCTTGGGATGCCTTATTATGAGAAAATACACGAAACAATGATTGACCCATCGATTTTGCTCAAAATTCCTTTCAGGTTTTTGCGGCAGAACTCGATAATGCCAGTTTTAATCGACAATCAATTGACCCTTTTAACCTCAGACCCGCGTGATCTGCAATTGATCGATGATTTGAGGCTTTTGATACCAAAACCTTTAAAACAGGCCGTTGCAAATCGTGATGTTATTTTGGAGTCGATCAATAAATATTATCCGTTCAACACCAGCCAAGAGATGCTCGATGAGTTAAAGGAGGAGGAAGAGGATTCCTTTGACCTAGATTTGGCCATGGAAACGCAAGACATCTTGGAAATGGCCAATGATGCCCCCATTGTTAAACTGGTCAATCACTTAATTTTCCAGGCCGTTAAAGAGGAGGCCTCCGATATCCATATTGAACCTTTTGAAAAGGAGGTTTCGATTCGTTATCGAATCGATGGAGTAATGCACCAAAAAACACCGATCCCTCCAAAGCGATATCACGATGCCATCGTTTCAAGGATTAAAATCATGGGCAACTTGAACATTGCTGAAAAGCGCGTTCCTCAGGGCGGTCGAATTCAGGTAAAAGTTGCCGACAAACCAATAGATCTGCGTATTTCCATTCTGCCATGCAACTATGGCGAGCGTGTTTCTATGCGTATTTTAGACAAATCAAAGGGCGCAAGCCTTCTTGAGGCGCTTGGTTTGGGCGAGCATGATTACGATATTTTGATAAAAATGATTGAGCGACCTTATGGAATTATTCTTGTCAGTGGACCGACCGGTTCGGGAAAAACAACCACTCTTTACTCGGTTTTAAAACGCATAAATCGCAGCGACAAAAACATCATCACCGTTGAGGATCCTGTTGAATACACGATGCATGGAATTAGCCAGGTTCAAGTCAATGATAAAACCGGTCTGACCTTTGCAAAGGCTTTGAGAGAAATTTTGCGTCAAGACCCCGATGTTATTTTGATCGGTGAGATCCGAGACGTTGAAACAGCAAGAATTGCAACACAGGCTGCCTTAACTGGACACCTTGTTTTGAGCACAATTCACACAAATAGTGCTCCGGCAACAATTACGCGTCTTGTTGACATGAACGTTGAGCCATTTTTGATTTCGTCATCGCTCGCCTGTGTTGTTGCTCAGCGACTTGTCAGAGCCCTTTGCACCGCGTGCAAAGAACCGTTTCAGCCAAAACCTGAGTTATTTGATAAGCTCGGAATGCCGGCCGATTCACAAGGCAACTTTTTTAAAGCCAAAGGATGTCCTGAGTGCCACGCAACTGGATACAAAGGTCGATTGGCGATCTTTGAGGTAATGGAGATCAGCGATGAGCTTGCGGCACTGATTTTGAATAATTCCGACGCCTCAACACTGAGGAAAACTGCCATTGCCAACGGTATGACCACTCTCAGTCAGGACGGAATAAGAAAGATAAAACTTGGTTTGACGACCATTGAGGAGGTTTTGTCCGTAGCATTTTCCACTGAAGCCGAAACCATTGATGTAAAATAAATAGCTTGATTTTATGAATAACAAAAAATATGCAACTTGGTTTTTAAAGTGTTTTCTTACATCGATTCTATGGGGTTCGGTTTTATGGGCTTTTTTGTTCTTTTCAGCACAAATATTTTCCGAATTGATGAAAAAGCTTCCTGGTGGAAAAATTCAAGTTGATGGGTCGATTAGCTCTTTGTTTTG
>CAYTZU010000065.1:0-5451 GCA_964442725.1 uncultured Pseudomonadota bacterium | reverse complement strand
GACAGACATTCGGACATCGTAGCCAACGCTCCATAGGCTAACTCCGATTTAACGCTAATTTCAGGATTGCTCAATTTGACAAGCCAAAAAAGCCCAGTGTGAACCTGTCCGACCGAGTTTGTCTGATCATTGATCAAGCCAAGGAACTGCTGATCAAACGTGCCAGAAAAGTTTACCTCCTCATAAAACTCTCTCTGCGCCCAGGTAAAAAGATTTTCTCCGTCAAGATCGTTTTTTCTCAGGTGGCCACCAATTCCTAACGAAAATTTACCGGCCAAACGCTGCTCAGAGGCGCTTTGCTTGCGTCTTGTTAAAAAAATAGATTTGCTGAAACTAAAAACTAAATATGGAATTATTTGCTTAAATTCTTTATCGATTTCAGCCTTTTCTCTCGAGATGAAAAGAGCATTTTGCTGAATAATATTTTGAAGAAAATTTTCATCAATTTTTGAAATACCCTTGTGGCACAGGTGTTTTGATAAAAATTTTTTTGGAACAACTAAAATCTGTTCAGAAAGCTTTTTGTCTATTTTTATCTGCTTTTGCAAAGTTTATTACCACACTTTTTCAGCTCAAAATCATACAATCCAGTAAAGTTTGCCGATTATGATTTTTACAGTCAATTGAATCAATTTATCTCATAGAAAAAGCCTTGATGAAGCTCAACCAACGCGTTTTTTTAGCAAAAATACTGAATTCATAAGATGGATCAATAAATTTTATTGGGAAATATACAGACACACCTTTGGCCCTTGAAAGATAAGTGCTACTGGTATTTTCCATTACAACTGATGAAATTCCAGAGATTGCACTTCTAAGATCAGAGGCCAATGCTTCAAAAGCTCCAGAAGAACTCGCTGTAAAACCGGCAGTACTCATGTGAGCATAAAGCTGCCTTCTAGGTCTAAAGCCCTGCGGAGAGGTTTGAGCGCTTGTGCTTCCGCTGTGAGATAATTTGAAAGAAATTTGATCAAGAAGAGATTGATAAAACGAAGTTAAATCAACATAAACTTTTGCTGTGAATTGAAGGCAGTTTTTTCGAGCCATTTTTATGGCCTCTATGACAAAATTCTTATCCTCTTTGGCAGCAGCCTCAATTGATGAAATTATCTGGTCAATATCCCTTGTAATACGATCAATATTTTCAAGCTTTAAGGCTGATTGAGTGAAGATGTTGGTGTTTCCACGATAAAGGTCCCCATAGCTTGTAACAATTATTTTGGCCAGTTGCGCCGAGGTCGGAATTGAGTTGTTAACTTTCTTTGAAATTTCATCATAGTTCCAACCTCTGGCCAATTCAAGCTCTTGAGATGCGACCATGTACTCAGCATATTGACTAACTTCGGTAGCAATTTCCACACCGCACATGTAACAAGCGTCAAATCCGAGACAATCGACCTTTTTACCTAAAATATCCTTTGAAGTAATTTGCTCAAGGGAGCGAGAAAGATCATCGTTTGTCATATAAGTTCGATTATCCTCATCAAATAAGACACCCCTATTTTCAAGCCCACAAAGTAGCTCAGTTTCGTCCTGCTTTTTATCGACCTCCTCGGTTTCTAAAAACAAAATTTTTTCCGGATCTAGACAAACAGATTCATTTCGTTGACTCAAAAGCATTCTAACCGGATTTCCATAAGGCGGATTTAGTGGGCCAACGCCATGATTCCACAAAATTATACAGTATTTTTTTGCCGGAAAATTTTCAGCACCCCATTTTACAAAATCAACAAGTTTTGCAGCCTGGTCCAAAGGATCTTTAACATCTGTGTAATTCTCAAGCGTTACAGAGTCCTTTTCAATTTTATATCTCCAAGCACCTTTTTGCTTTGGCTGATCCCATTGAGCAATGAAATTAATCTTTGGATTTGTTTTAAAGGCCGAAATTGCGTTTAAATTTCTACCGGCAAAAGGAGCCAAATTATTTCGAGCCTGCATATAAATGAAAAAACTCCATTCAGCAACTTGGATATTGGCTTTATCTCCTGTATTTTTTATGATGTCTGTATCACTTTGAATTGTTTCGCTCATTGTTTTTGATGTTGTGGCTTGGGAAGCAGAAATCACCCAAAAATGGCTAAACACTAAAAAAAATATGAAAAGGTTTAACCTAAAGGGGTCTTTTAGTAATTTTTCCTTCACCCTTTTTTAATCCCCAAAACAAAGACAAAAAGACGAGCTCGTTACTAATAGCATAAAAATATCGGCATAGTTTTTTCAATAAAGGCCTAGATGGAGGCATAAATGCTTAAAATAACAAAAATAATAAAATCGGTATTTTTTATTGGAATTGCCATATTTTCGATGGTTTTTGGAGCTGGAAATATTGTTTTCCCAATTTCAATTGGAAACTTTACAAAATCAGAGGTTTTATTTGCTTTTCTTGGAATTTTAATGAGCTCTGTACTTATCCCGCTGGCCGGTTTTATCGCTTGCATAGGTTATTCTGGCAAATTTGATCGGTTTTTGAAGGATTGGATAGGCTCAACATTGACAAGCCTTGTCTCCCTGCTTGCAATGCTTCTTCTGGGACCTCTTGGAGCGATTCCTCGTTGCGCAACTATGGCCCACGCCTCATTTGCTTGGAACTTCTTTAAAGATACGCCTCTTTTCTGGTTTGGGCTGGTTTTTTTTACAATAGCCTTTCTTATTTCATTCAAACAAGACCATTTGATATCGATTATTGGAAGATTTCTTGGGCCCATAAACCTTTTTTTTATGGCAATTTTAATAGTTAAGGGAATCTTTTTTGCACCAGCGCTCGAACAAACAACTCCTCTCATTGGGGCAAAAGAAAGCTTTTCATTTGGTTTTTTTGAGGCATATAAAACACTCGATCTTCTGGCAATGATCTTTTACTCAGGGGCAATTGTTGTAAACACATACGCCTTTGTCGGAAGCAAATTTGATAAAATCAACGAGTCCGAAGTTATGTCAATTTGCCGATACAGTGGACTTTTTAGTGCTTTAATCTTTGCGACAATTTATTTTGGCTTTTCCTACTTGGCAGCCCTAAATCATGGACTAATTAACCAATTTACACACAAAGAGCAACTCATAAGCGCCTATTCGACCGCAATTTTGGGCAAATATGCTAGTTTTTTAAACGGAATGATCGTTTTAATTGCATGTTTGAACGCTGTTAGCGCACTCTGTGTTGTTTTTTCACGCTATTTGAGTAGTCTTTTGAGTTCGTTTAACATTGGCTACAGAAAAAGCCTAATCATTACCATTGTTACCTCCTTCGGGCTTTCAAATTTTGGATTCATGGGGATCGATAAAGTGATTTCACAGTTAATGCAACCGATTTATCCGCTTTTAATCGTCATATCTATAGTTGGATGCATTCATGTGCTTTTTTTCAAGAGCGAAAAGTCTCTTGCCCAGCAATAATTTTTTGTTTTTTATTGAGTATTAAAATAGGCTTTTACAAATAACTCGGAAGGAAAACCATGCAATACAATTTTTCAGAAATTGAATCAAAATGGCGAAAAAAGTGGAAAAATGATCCTTATTTTTCAACCAAAAGAAACTTAAATAAACCAAATTACTACTGCTTGGACATGTTTCCCTATCCTTCTGCCTCTGGACTTCATGTTGGACACTGGAAGGGCTATGTTTTCTCCGATCTTTATTCAAGAATAAAATTACTCGAAGGTTACAATGTTCTCCATCCGATGGGATGGGATGCCTTTGGCCTTCCAGCTGAGAACGCAGCAATCAAAGAGGGCGTTCACCCAAAGTATTTGACTGCAAAAAATATCAGCATATTTAAGGAGCAGCTTGAAAAAACTGGAATAGTCTTCGATTGGGAACATGAAATCGACACCACTGATCCAAAATATTATAAATGGACTCAATGGATTTTCCTGAAAATGTTCAAAGCTGGACTGGCCTACGAACAATTAATTCCGGTCAATTGGTGCCCAAAATGTTTAACCGGGCTTGCCAATGAGGAATCAGCCGGTGGAAAATGTGATAGATGCGGCACAGTCGTTGAACAAAAACCACTCAGGCAATGGGTTTTGAAAATTACAGAATATGCCGATAAATTAAATGATGATCTAGACAAACTTGAGTGGCCTGAAAAGGTAAAACTCATGCAAAAAAACTGGATCGGCAAAAGTACGGGCGCCCAAATACAGTTTCAAACAAAGGTCGGAGAGCTCACTGTTTACACAACTCGCCCAGACACGCTGTTTGGAGCAACTTTTGTTGTCCTTGCTCCCGAGCATGAATTGGTCGACGCTTTGACAAGCCAAGAACAACGAAATACTGTCAAAACTTATTCAGAATCAATTAAAAATATGACGGCTATGGAGCGCCAACTTGATCGCGAAAAATCTGGCGTCTTTACTGGGAGTTACGCTAAAAATCCAATCAATGGGCAAGAAATTCCCATCTACGTGGCAAGCTACGTTTTAAAAGAATATGGAACTGGCGCAATTATGTGCGTTCCAGCGCATGATCAGAGAGACTTTGAATTTGCAAAAAAATTTGGTCTTGAAATTAGGCCCGTCATAAGCGCTAACTTATCAAACCAAAAGGATTTTTATGACGAAAATGGAGAACAAAAAGCTGCAATTTGCCAGGATGGGATTTTAATTAATTCTGGTCAATTTAATGGCCTTGAGTGCTCACAAGCAAAAGAACAAGTTATCAGTTTTTTAAGTAAAAATGGTCTGGCAAAAGAAAAAACAAATTATAAATTGAGGGACTGGGTTTTCTCTCGGCAACGTTATTGGGGTGAACCAATTCCACTAGTGCATTGTCAAAAATGCGGAACGGTTGCCGTAAATGAGACCGATCTGCCAATACTTCTTCCAAAGGTTGAAAAATATCAGCCAACTGGAACAGGAGAGTCTCCACTGGCCGATCTCCATGATTGGGTGAACACAACCTGCCCAAATTGTCATGGCCATGCAAAGCGCGAAACCAACACAATGCCTCAATGGGCCGGTTCTTGCTGGTACTTTTTAAGGTTTGTTGATCCAAAAAATGACGACGCAATTTTCGATCAAGAAAAGATCAAAAACTGGTTACCGGTCGATTTTTATGTCGGCGGAATTGAGCACGCAGTTCTACATCTCTTATACTCAAGGTTTTTTGTTAAATTTCTCCACGAACAGGGATATTTGCCATTTGATGAGCCTTTTAAAAAACTTTTCAACCAAGGCATGATTTGCATGTACTCAGAAAAATCTGGACGCGTTGAAAAAATGTCAAAATCAAAAGGCAATGTTGTCAATCCTGATGAAATCACATCACAAATCGGAACCGATGCGCTCAGACTTTATATTTTGTTTATGGGCGCACCTGAAATGGATTGCGAATGGTCTGACAGTTCAGTTGCCGGAGTATTTAATTTTCTTGGTAAACTTTGGGGCTTTTTGACCGATCCAGCAAACATCCTTTCAAATGGTGAAGAATCATCCATTGCAACAAAGAAAA
>CAYTZU010000064.1:0-5457 GCA_964442725.1 uncultured Pseudomonadota bacterium | reverse complement strand
GAATTTTTATGAAATGTAAGAATTATGACTCCAAAAACGGCCAAGATTATGCCTAACAATTTCGGCCAACTAATCAAAGTTCGGAATAAAAAGAAGCTCAAAATGCAGGTTATAAATGGATCAATGCTACCGATTAAAGCAAATTTACCTGAAGACATTTTGCTATGAGCTAAGTTTTTAAGGAAAAGTGGCAAAAATGTGGTCAATGTCGATAAAAAAATTAGTTTTGGATTCAAAATTTTGCCCAAATTCCTTCCACGACCACCCAAAATCTCAATAAAACTAAAAAAGGCCCCAGGCAAAAGCATTCTCAGAGCCAAAAACGCGTTAATCGGAACGCCAGCAAGAAGAACATATTTTTGAGCAATAATTGTTCCGGCGAAAAACAAAAGCGAAAGCACTAAAATCGTCATCTACAACGTCTTTTTAATGATGAATGCAACTATGCCTAGCAGAATAACCCCAAGAAGAGCACAAAGTGAGGCAAATTGACAAAAACACTACTTTTGAGTCACTCTAAAACACAAAAAACCAGCTTTTATCAAGCTTTTAAGCACTTAAGAGTTTATCTGAATGACAAAATCTCCAAATCATGTTAAGTAAGGACTACAAGGTTCGAAATTTTAGTTATAAAACGGCAGTGAAAAGCGCAATGAAATTACATCAAATTCATCAATCAAGATTTTTTGGCTGGATGTTGTTGATTTGCAGTCTTTTTTTGCTGACTTCTCATCTATTCGCTCCACATTCAGATCCCTCTGGATTTTATGCGACTCTGAATGTTGCCCAAGATGCAACGCAACAACAGATTAAAAAGGCTCGTGATGAAAAAGTTCGCTTATGCCATTCCGACAAAGAAAAAGATCCTAAAAAAAAGCTGAAAAAGATGAACAAACCAAAAAGTTGAATGAAGCTTATGAAATTCTTTCCAACCCAGCCAAAAGAGCTGCCTATGATTGGCTTGCAGAAGAAAATATAAAGTTTGCAGACGCGTCATATCTGAGTGGACTCAGAAGTAAAATAAATCCAGACGAAATAGAAGAGTTTACCCCAATTGTGTCAAGCGAAAGTAAAAAGACAATTTACCTTAATATTTTGAACCAAGAGCCATTATTTAGTGAAATGGATGAAAAATTAAAACAAAAAATTTATAAGTTTGTCATTGCAAGTCCAGAGTGGACGGAAACTCTTTATAATATTTTGGGAGATTCAAATGAAGATACACCCCGACAAAGTGTTGGGTTTTTAAATTTCTTTCGCCATATTTTCCGCAATAAAAAACAAGAAAGGAAAAGAGCTGCCTTTCTGGAAATTGTTGGCGAAATATCGGAACAAGAGAAAAAATATAAAAGAAACAGAGTTGTGCAAGAATATTTTGAAAGTCACAACAGACGTGAATGGTTAAAAGATCCTTTGTATGTGCAAGATGTCTGCAATCTATTGGCAGATAATGGACTTAATGGAAAAGCATGCCGTCATTGCATGGAACTTTATAAAGATGATAACTATGTCGATTCTAAGCGACCAGTCAAAGTGGACGCTAAACAAGTGGATTTGTATATCGACTTCAACACGAGATTATACAAATCTAGATCAAATATTTGCGCCATGCTAGCTGTAGTTTTTGGCGTTTTGAGTGGTGGGTGGTTTTATTTTAAGAAGAAGCTATTCGATGAAAAATCAAAATTTTTCAAAAGTCGCAGAAAACTAAAGGCATTTGTCAAATTTATTGAAGAAGCAGAACTTGACATCAGGCTCATAGTAATTCCGACTACATTGCTTGTGTTAGCAGTTCCTTATCTTAGATATTTTGGTCGCCAGGCATTACAAAGTAACCTCTCAGAAGCAGGCTTCTAATTTAAAATGAAGCTTTTTGCCAAGAAGCTATAGTTTTGGCAAGCTCATTATGGTTAAAATTTAACTTGCAAGCAGGAACACACACAATGGAAGAAAACACTAACAATTCAAAAGGAAATAATATTTTTGAACATGGAAATGTAACTTACAACGAAATAAATAGGGATGGGATTATTTGCCAATACTTTAATAGAATATCCAGTTTAAATAAGTTAAATGATCCAGAATATATCCAAGAAATTAGCGCTCTCCTTGCAGATCCAGGAATTAAAGGTAAAAGTTGTCATTTTCTGATGGAAGAATATACAAAACCAGAATACGAAATATATTTGCCTGAGGCATTATTAATAAACTCTGCTAAGGTGGATTTTTTTCTAGGACTTCTAAACAAAAAGTTTACTAGGTGGTCTAATATTGCCCTTTGTCTTGCTGCATTATTCGTAGCTTTCGATGTCGCATTTTATTTATTTATAAATGCTCCTGAGCCAATACTGCGACTTCTACTCCTACCCCCTTTAATTTCAATAGTTATGGGCATC
This sequence comes from uncultured Pseudomonadota bacterium, assembly GCA_964442725.1. GTDB lineage: Bacteria > Babelota > Babeliae > Babelales > CAYTZU01. The sequence continues at coordinate 3,061 of CAYTZU010000064.1, read as the reverse complement.
TACTTCAGATTTAATAGGAATAAACTTATAGAAAAAGCAATTTCCAAACCTTGAGCAACCCATGAATTACCATGAATAAATCAAACCTTTTGCCCAATAAAAATCAACTTTTTGCCAAGATGGCATAGTTTTGGCAAGCTCATTATCACAGGAATTAAAACTCAAACCTTAAAATGGACGTTATATGAAAGAAAAAAATAAAAACCATCAAGAAAATGAGTCTGGCCAGCAAGAAAACAATGCTCATGAAAACATCGAATGTGCAAATTGCCGTCAACAAGAGATAAAATCAGCAAGTTCGCAGGGTTTTTTAGAAACTTCCGATTATCAAGAAAAATTCATGCGCGCAATGGCTGATTTCCAGAACTTTAGGAACAGGATTGAACAGGAAAAACTCTCTTGGTCAACTGGCACGAAAATAGAGGTTATCCGAAGTTTTCTTTCAATAATTGATGATTTTCAAAGGGCATCTTTATCAGCTCCAGATTTTGAACAAGGGAGTCCGGCAAATGCTTGGAAAAATGGAATCATTGGAGTGTCAAAAAACATCGAAAAAACCTTGAAATCTTTGGGCGTCATAGAAATTGACTGCAAAGGTTCATTTGATCCAAAGTTTCATGAGGCGCTTTGCAAAGTTCCAGCTGAAGGGCAATTTCACAGTGGAGACATTGTGCAAGTTTTGGCACGTGGCTACATGCTTGATGGAATTGTGATTCGACACGCTCAGGTCTCTGTGGCTGATTAAAGTTACAGTAATTTTGGGTCATTCTTAACAGAGTGACTAGAATTAGGTATGACCCAAAAACTTTCGGCATGAGAATCCTGAATTAATAATTAATACACAATCGCTGTATTTAATGATTAAGTAAGAAGCTCATCTGCAAGAAATGCTGCGACACCCAGAGCAGGCATTCCAGTGGAAATTGCAACGCCTGTCCAACCTAGAGCATGACCAAAAGTGCTTAGCCATGATCGTTTTTCCAAATTCCACTTACTTGGTACATTTGGAAGAATTGCAAAAAAAACACAACAAACAGATTCTCTAAAATCTATTTGTTTCCAGATAGGGTCCTCCCCATAAACAGGCCAAGACCAAAGCAAAGTTACAAAACGGAGTTCCTTTAAAGGAAGTACCAAATAATTTTCATCGAAATACGAAAAAAAATCTAAATCGATGGGTTTTTGATCAACAATAGCTCTCTTAACTAAAGTTGCCGCAACGCCAAACGTCCTAAAGAGATTGTCTTCAAAAATTCTATCAAATCTTCCTCCTTCTCCCTGATCAAGAAGCAGTTCGTGAAATGATTTCTTTTCATTTTGGGGTACTCCTTGATTATAAATCGCTTCTACATTTTTTAGTGCTTCTATGGGAAGCCTTCCGTACGCGCCATAAAAATTCTTAATTAAATTCGAAAGTTCCTTACAAATCACAGCGCTGGAAGTCTCAGCGCTTAGTAAAGCCGCGCTTCTCGAGTCTATTTGAGCAGCCATTTGTTTGGCAAAGGCAATTATAAAGTCGCTCAACGGGTCACCAAAAAGAGGGGTAAAGTTATTGAAAATACTAAAAAGCAAAATACTGAATATGATTCTATTTTTATTTGAAAAACACATAGTTGAACTCTCACAGTTGAATAAACCGCTCATTATTGATAACTAAATAACATCGTCACTCTTATGATCTCGAATAGTCCATTTACTCAGAACTCCCCGAAAAATTTGGTAATTAGACCCATAACAATACACAGGCTGTCTCAAGAATTATGAAATCTTTATTTTCCCACAGCACTTGAAAAAAGCAGTAGAGCCAAGTTCAAATGAAGAAATACATCACCAAGTCCATCGATAGTGTCCCAAAATGAAAGCTTTTTTTCTGGTGTTGGCGATCGACGTCCTATCAATCGTGATTTTTGACCATCTTTTTGAGAACAATCACTCCAAAATATTGGATCTGAGTACTTGATCGGCACATCTGGCAAAATTGCGTAGAAGACATATGTAACGGCCCTGTAAAACCCTTCTCTTTTCCAATAATTATGTTCACTTGGAGGACTCTCTTTAAGGTTCTCACAAAAAGTGATCTCCTTGGCTTGAATAGGTGTTCTGGCTGAAAATATATTAAGGTCGATGAATTCTTCTTTAGGGGCCAAGCGAATACCCATATCCAATATTGTAGCAGCTACAAAGAAGATGTCCTTCAGTTTCCTAACTAAATCTCTTTCTAAATCTTTATATTCTTCAAATAAATCCCATAGCTTTTTCTCATACGGAAGAACCTTTTTAGGGAAAAACTTAGTTCGGCTATAAGACTCTTTAATTATGTTTGAAATATCTCTTGTGGTTTCTTGAGTGCTCAAAGCATATCTGGCTTCTGGATTTGACACATCAGCGATTTCCAAGCCATAGTCAAGCAATTCTCTAACAAAACCCGCTTGCAAAAAACTGCAACTGACACAAATATTTAAAACTATAAATAAACAATTTTTAAGCAGACGCTTAACTCCAAAAATAGACATCTCAACACCCCACGGTGGAATAACTTATAGTTGCTCATAGTAAAATTATAGTATTTTCCCGGATTTGCCACCATGGCTTTGATCACTTACTATCGCTTCAGGAGTTATTTAGTTTCCTGTGAATTATTAATGTTTCCTTTAACGACAAGGGTATTTGCTTCACCGACTCCTTCTCCATCTGCCTTTCCAAAAATAAAGCGCAGGGTATTTAAAACATTTTTGTTCAATTTAAACACTGAAATAATAAAACCGTTAAGAATACCAAGCATTGAAAGAACCATGAAAAATGAACCGTCTTTGAATTCCTTTAAAATATTCCAACGACGCTTCCTTTTATAAGTTGCAAAGAGGCTTTTCTCTACGGGCTTTTCCCACCCAAAGATCTTAGAAATTGCAAAATAAAAAGCTTGAAAATCTTTTGATAAATCACTTTGGGTGTCTGTTGCCAAAAGAGAGACAATTTTGGACATTTTTGATCTGGCGGCGGTTGAATTTGTAGAAACAATTTCCGGGGAATCATTATTTTTTATTTTATCTTTGATTATGAG
>CAYTZU010000063.1:0-5602 GCA_964442725.1 uncultured Pseudomonadota bacterium | reverse complement strand
AGATTTTGCCGCAAGTGAGGGCTCTTTGCCAAGTTGGAGCGACCAGTTATTTGGTTGGAGGCTCAACACGAGATCTTTTGATGGATCGACCGGTTCATGATTTTGACATCGAGGTCCATGGCATTGATTTTGATCAGCTTAAAAATATTTTAAAAAAATTTGGGGTCATTTGCTGCGCTGGAAAGATGTTTATGGTCATCAAAACGCCTGATTTTGATGCTGACTGGGCAATCCCTCGAATTGATGGCGCCGGCCGAAGACCGACGGTGCAGGCAAGCAAGGATTTGGATATAAAAACAGCGAGTTTGCGGCGGGATTTAACCATAAATTCAATTTCGTTAGACTTGAATAAACTTAACAAAGATTTTCAAACAATTTTGCTTGACTGCAAAGCTGGAAAAAGGCCGATTGATGTCTTGTCATTCCAAGATCCTTTCGGTGGCATAGAAGATGTAAAAAATGGGATCTTGAAAGCGGTTGATGAACAATTTTTTATTCAAGATCCATTAAGATTTTTCAGAGTCATGCAGTTTGTTGCAAGGTTTGAGTTTAAAACTGATGATCTTTTAGACCAAATTTGCTCGCAAATGGAAATTGACCGAAAAAATGCGGCAAGTCAAAGTTATGTTTCGGCAGAAAGGATCACAGAAGAATTCAGAAAGATGATTTTGAAATCAGAGCGGCCTTCGCTGGGTCTCTGTTGGGTGCAAAAGGTTGGTCGGCTCAACGAATTATTTCCAGAATCTTTTTTCGAGTTCAAATCAGAAATTTTTAACGACGCATTTATTTGTGGCTGCCAGGCAATGGATTTTGCTGCAAAATTCCAAGAATTTAGAGATGAAAGCGAACGGTTGTTTTTGTCAATATCCGCACTGCTTCAAGCATTCAGAGAAAAATTAAAAAAACAAGATGAAAATTTGCCTGAAACAGACTTTGTAAGGCAGTTTTTATCAAAGTTTAAGTTTTCAAGTCAGATTAATGATTCGGTTGAAAAACTAATAAAATATTTACCAATTTTAGATCAGCTCCTTTCCTCAACTGTAAACTCAGAAGGACAGATTAAGGAATTGGCTGATAATTTGTCTCCAGAAGCGAATTTGCGAAAGTTGGTAATGTTGTCTCTATTCTGTAGTCAGGCTCAAAATGGCTCGACAAATAGGGCCGATTTAAACGATCGGTACAGTAATTTCATCCAAAAAGCCAAAACGCTTGGAGTCTTTGAATTACCAGAGCCATCAGTTCTCTCTGGCGCTGATTTGATTGGCAAGGTTAAACCTGGACCGGAAATGGGGGCGTTATTGAAAAAGGCCTATAAATTGCAAATTTTGTATGGAATTAAATCAAAAGAAATTTTACTTAAAAAAATATTAGAGGAGGGTTGATTTTAAGTTCCAACTCTCCTCTAATATTTGTGACTCATTTTTATTTTTTATTTGCTGCTGTGTAAGCGTCTATCAAAATATCTCTTTCTTTATTTTTCTTCTGTAAAATAAGTTGATTTCTGAGATTTTTAACAGTTTCTTTGTCGGTTAATTTTACTTTTGCCACAAGATCTTTAAAGGCATTGTTCTTTGAGTCATAGGCTTCTTTTGCTGCGATCTTGGCAGCAGCTTTATCTTTTGCAGTAGCTTTTTTATAAACATCATTAGCATTTTTGTAATTATCGCTTGCTTGAAGAGCTATTGATATTAATTCCTCAAGTGTTTTTTCAACGACAGGAGCTGCTGGAGTAGGTGTTTGTGGTGCTGCCGGTGTTGTAGCTACTTGAGTAGCGGAGGCTGTTGGGGCTGGCGCAGGAGTTGGAGTTGGGGTAGGAGCTATTTCCTGTGCAGCTGGTTTAGGTTCCTCTCTTTGAGGAAATAACTTTTCAAGAGCGAGATTTAAATTTTTCGTTGATTTTGCATAATTAAATGCTTTGGCGTCTTCAATTGCGATCTTTATGTCGTTTTTATATTTTTCTTCGTTCGGATTTGCTGGATCGAGTTGAAGATCTGCGATGTTTTGGACCTTTATAATTTTGTTGATTTGTTCATCGAGAACGACAGGATCGGGTGAGTCACTATTTTTATTAGAGGTTAAAATTTGTGATATTTCAGCAAGAGTTCCTCCAATAATTTTTCGAATGGCGTCGAACTTGGCATTTAAATCAGCCAAAATTGCTTCATTTTCATCGCCTTGAGCATATTGATGTTTAAGTGCTGGAATTCCTCGGCCAGAGAAAGCATCTTCGATGGCTGCTCTGAGTCTTTCTCTTTGACCGGTCTTATCGGCAATTAAAATCCCATTGATGGTCATTGAATTGATTGGAGAATCATATTTGGCCAAAGCTGTTATTGAGAGCTTGTCATAGAAATCTTTTATCAGCTTTAAATCAGGAATTCCCGCTTCTTTGTACCCTTTGTTTAAATAAGATTTAATTGTCGTTGATGTCCCATCATCAAGTTTTGGCGAAATGATGTCATCTATTGCTGTTTCCAAAGAGGATTTTTGAGTTACTGTATCAAGTTTTTTAGGTGGAGGAGGGAGTTCGCTTTCAGCAGGCTTAACCTCTTCTTTTTTTGGAAATAGTTTTTCAAGGGCCTCGGTTAATTTTGTCGTTGGTTTTGCATAATTATACATTTGAGCATCTTCAATGGCTGCTTTTACTAAATTTCTAAAAGGTTCCTCTGCCTTGTTGTTAGGATCAATTTCAATTGATAGAAGTGAATTTATTTGGGTTTCCAGTGTGTCTGGATTAGGATTTGTTTTCTTTTTGTTTGAATCCAAAATTTGGGCTATTTCAGAGAGCGTTCCAGCTAAAACTCTTCGTACGCCATTGAATTTAGTCTTTAAATCAGACAACAAGGTTGCATTGGAATCCTTTTGTTCATATTGATGATTTAGTGCTGGAATTCCACGGCCAGAAAATGCATCATCGAGAGCCTTTTTAAGAGCGGCTCTCTTTGCTAAATTTGGCGCTAGAAGCTTTTTTATCGCCATTGTTTCAACAGGCGAATCTTTTTGTGCCAAAACAGCCTCTGAAACTTTGTTATAAAAATCCTTGATTTTATCAATATTAGGGGTTCCGGATTCATCGTAGTTGTCATTTAAATAGATTGAAATTGAAACAGCGGTACCATCGGCATTTTTTGGAGAGATTAAATCATCAATTGCTTTTTCTAAAAGCTGTGTCTCTGAAAGTGTTGGTTCAGGAGCTGGTTTTGGTTCCTCAAACTTAATATTTTGTAAGTAAGTTATTATTTTCCCAAGATCACTTTCAGATGTAATTGTTACGATTTCAAGCTCTGAAAGGGCATTTAATTTGTCAATGAGTAGATTTTTTAGATTTAGAAAAGCTTGCATTTCAGAGGCTGTAGGTACAACAAGGCCTTTTGCTTTTGCGTCTTTGATCGGTTTTATTAATGCCGAATAAGAATTTTCAATTTTATTAAAAATTGCTGTTTCTTCAGAATTTAAACTTCCCTTGTAAGCCATAAAAACATAGACGAATTTGTGTAAAAATTTATTCAAATTGGTTTGTGAAGTTTCAGAAGGATCACTTTTGAGTTTTTTATAAATTAAATTAGATAAACTCTGAGCGTTGGTCAATAAGGTTGAAAAGCTATTTTCAATGCCAAGGGCCTCGAGCGAAATATCCTCTTGTGAGCGAGTATCCTGTGATTTGGCAAGCGATGTAATTGTTTGTTTAATTGCTTCTATTGCTTCAAAGACCTCTGGGCCAACATATTTTTTCTCAGCGCCGTATTCATAGCCCATTCCACCCAAAGCTATTGAGAATTTTTCTCTTTTTTTAAAAAAGTAGTTGGGAACAGTTGTTTGGCCAATTTTTACATTGTAACTGGCTTTAGGATCGGAATACTCATTAATTTTTGGGTTGTCTGATGCGATAAATTCGACGTCAGCGATTTCCATAATTTTTGAAATGAGATCAAATTTTGCGTCGTCATTTCCAGGCCTAGATTGAAACTCCCCCTTTATTTTTGCCAAAATAGCCTTGTAGCCTTCCTCTGTTTTTTGTTCATTTATGTCAAGAATATATTCTCGCAAGTTTCCATTGATTAAATCGTTTAATTCCTTTAAAGACTTAACCAGATTCATCGTTAAAATCAAGTTGAAGCCTTTTGTTTGGCTTATTTGTCTGAGTGATTCGTCAGAAAAGTTTGTTTGCAAAAGTCCCTTTATAGCATTTCTTTTTTCCTGATCAGCCTTTAGATTGGGCTTAATCATAAAGAGTTTTAGCTTATCTGGAATGATTTGTAATTGATCAGAAAAATAAGGACTGTTTTCTTTGCCGATTAAGGCATTTGCTAGAATTTCTAAATATTGTTTGGCACCAGAAATCCCATTCACCTTTAAAAATTCAATGGGAGTTTGTCCTTTAACAAAAGTTAGAATCGAAAAACACAAAACAAATCCAATTTTTAATAAGAGCTTTCTACCTTTCATTAAAATTAGACCTCCAGGGCTCAATATCTAAAAATATTTTTAATTAACTATATAAGTTCAGTATGTGATAGCTGCAAATACTCAAGTTTTTCCATCATTGTGTTCCAATTTGTGTCGGTTGTTCCCAATGTTTTATTTATGTTTGCTATGTCAGCCTTTATTCCAAGGAAAAATGTGATAATTTGGTCGTCAGTTTTTCCATCAAAATTTGCTGTCTTGAGTTTTGAAATCTCAGAGCTCATAGCGTTGGCATCATTGCCCTTCAATGGATTTGTAGCCACTGGTGGTGGTGTTGGCGTTGGTGTTGCAAGGGCTGGTGGTTGTTGACTTGGAGTCGGTGCAGGAGGGGTTGTAATGGCGGTTTGAGTTGTAGCTGGCGATGTTGGTGTCGTAGTTGGCATTGTTGGAGCTGGAAAAAGCCTTCCAACGTAGGTTCGGCCACCGAATGCTTTTTGATCGCCACTTGAGCTTTGAGCAGCCATTGAAATTAAGAGGAGTCCATCTTTTGAGACGCTGGCATCCCAAACATTTGAAAGCCCCTCATCAGTCAAGTTTTTATTTGGTTTTCTAGAAGTGGCCGTGAAGACTTTCCCATCCTCAGTTAATGCCATCATGCTGTATTCTCCAGAGGTCTCGCCTTTAAAACATATCTTTTTGAAGACATTATTGTTTACTTCGGCGATGTTTGGGATCAGCGCCTGAGTTTTGTCCGATCCATCAAGGCCGTATGCGGCGATTTTGCCATCCAAATTTACAGAAAATATGATTTTATCAGTGGAAAGGGAAACACATTTGAATTTTCCTTTTTCCGCTAAAATATTTCTAATGGGACTGTTCCATCCGCCCTGGAAACCATTAGCATTTTCCCAAATAAAAAATCCTGAAGTGCCTGGAGTGCTGGAAACTATAATTACGGTATTTCTATCCAGTGCGCAGACACTTTTTGCACTGTGACCAATTGAGATGCTCTGGAAATTGGTGTCGAATCCCTCTTTGAAGAAAATTTCTGTCTTTAGTCCATTATCTCCAATACCAAAGGTGGGGTTGTCCGAACTTATTTTTGTGTATGCAAGTGAACCATCAACTCCAAGGTCCGCATCAATGGTTCCCCCGACCAAAAATTGAAGGTATTCCATAGACAGTTGATCATTTAGTT
>CAYTZU010000062.1:0-5652 GCA_964442725.1 uncultured Pseudomonadota bacterium | reverse complement strand
CAAATCTAATAAAAATAGCCTTAGGCAATTACATAATCTAAATTTTGCCCTCTAATCTACGACAGTGCGAATAATTGGTCAAAAAAGGCTTAAAATATGTTTTTTTAAAAATAATTAGTCTTTCTAGGTTTCTTTGGCCGTATTTGATTACAGGCTGTTGATTAAAAGGCAAATTATTGCAAAACTTTAGACACGGGGGCGTTAAGGCTTCGACGTGTTGACATGATGTCATGGAAGCGTGCCGAGTTTGGGTAAGCAACTCGAAAAAAAGACCCAAAAAACAAATGCAGAAACAAAAACAGAAACTCCCTTGATGGCTTTATTGGGCTTATTCATGCTGTTCCTAGGCATGGGCTTGCAGACTGCAAGAAGAAGAGACCAAGAAATGCCTGCTAGAAGGGCGTTCGCTGTAGCGTAACTCTTTACCTTTGGTAGCCAGTCTCGTTGAGGCTGGTAGAGTTGAGTGTGAAAAGGTCTTCGTCTATTTGGCCAATTCATACTTGCTAAAAACAAGTAGAACTGTCGGTGTGAGATTTCCTTCTTGGTAATGCCGGCAAAATTACAAGGAGGGATTTGTCGTTTTGGTGCCTGCAGCATGCGGCAAATTTAAACTGTTGGCTACGCACGTAGCGTCTGTGATCTCTTGCGGTGCGGACATGGGTTCAATTCCCATCGCCTCCACCAAATTTTAATCTTGAAAAATGGCTGGTTTTTGCTGGCCATTTTTTATTTCATCAAATATGAATAATCTTTGATGGCTCCAACTCGATGAAAATTGATAATTTGATTGTTGTTCAAAGGTTATGAAAGATACTTTGTCGGTTTTTTGAAAATTTTATGGAAAAATTAGTCATTATCGGGTCTGGCATTGCTGGACTTACCGCTTCAATTTATGCTGCCAGAGAAGGATTTTCGCCTTTGGTAATTCAAGGGGACCTATTGGGGGGGCAGCTTTCGACCAGCGCACTGATTGAAAACTGGCCAGGAGAGATACAAATTAATGGTCAGACTTTTATGGATAAAACAATTGCCCAAGCGATTAAAAATGGTGCAAGAATTTTACCAGAGACGGTTATCGATGTTGATTTTTCAGGTTTTCCATTGGTTTTAAAAACAGAGAAACAAACAATTTTGTCTCAAGGAGTAATAATTGCTACTGGTTCGACTTATCGAAAGTTAAATTGTCCAGGTGAGGCTGAGTTTTTTGGCCGAGGTGTTAGTGTCTGTGCCACATGCGATGGCCCACTTCAAAATGATCTGCGTGTGGTAATTGTTGGATCAGGGAATACTGCTATGGAAGAGGCATATTTTTTATTAAAATACGCAAAAAAAATCAGTTTAATTTTCCTTGGAAGTGAGCCAACAGCGACGGATCCAATTAAATATAGAGTTATTGGAAATCAAAAAATTGAGTTGATTCCAAATCACAGCGTAGTAGAAATTTTCGGGCAGGATGGACAGATTAAAGGAGTTCAAATTGCCGATCAAAAATCTGGGCAAGAAAGCTTTCTAGAGGCTGATTCAGTATTTTTGGCAATTGGTACAGAGCCAAACACGAATATTTTTAAAAATAAAATTGAAATGGATTCGCTTGGGTACATAAAAGTTGATAGTTGGATGACCACGTCGATTCCTGGGGTTTTTGCGGCTGGTGATGTTTTAAAAAATAGTTACAAACAGGCCGTTTCTTCTGCTGGACAAGGATGTCAGGCTGCTCTGAGTTTTAGTCGATTTATTTCCAAAAAAGACTATTAATGCTGACTTAAAAGGTTATTTTCGCACTAAAGCCAATCATGCTTTTTTCAACTTTAAAACTTGATTGGTTAAAAATAAGGCCGCAAGAGAGCTTTAATTCTGGAAATGAAACATAATTATTTTCAAGCGCTGAAAGAGAGTTGGTTCGTGTAAACAAACTAATCTCTTTAAAGTGTGGAGAAAGCCGATTTGGAGTTAAATATGCACCTGGGATTTTGGTTTTTTTGACAATTCCACCAAAAAATAATCTCTCATCCCAAAAGGACATTTCGGCAAGCATTCCAATTGTTGCAAGAGAGATGGCCGTTGGCGATTTTTCTTTTGCCTGTTCAGTAGCCTTTAATTTATCTGCTTTGTTGTCTTTTTTATCAACCGGCAATAATCCAGTTTTTTCAGGAGTATCGGTCTTTTTTGACCAAAATTTGTCAAGGCCACTGAGAAGTGTTGATTTTGTTAAAGATCCTAATTGATTTAAATATTCAAAATTGCTTATGAATGGTGATAGGCCGAAAAAAGCCCCAATTCTTAATCTATTTGGAATGAGATGAAAATTAAGGCTAACTAAAAGCGCATTTCTTGCTTCAAAAAAGGTTTGAGTTTCTTTAAAAGTGTTATTTTCAGCACTTAAAAGGCTGAAATTAGTTTTGTTGGTTAAAGATTTTGTTCCAGGAATTTTTGTTCCAAGCTGGAAAACAAGCTCCAAATTTGACAAAATTCCGCTATTTTTGCCAAAAAAGCCTCGGCCTGTGAGAGTTAAAAATGATGAAAATTTTTCATTTAAATGATCATCATTATTTTGTCCAAGAATAATTGGAAGGTGTGCGCCAACAATAAAATTGCTCATAGGATCAGGGTTTTCTGGCCCAACAAGAATGCTTGTACGGCTAAAGGCTAAGCTTGAATTTAAATCTTTTTTTATTTCAAATTTAGGACCAAGGCCGCTCCATGAAACAGGAGTAATCGACTCAATGCCATTTTGATGTGTAAAGCCTTGGCAAAAAGGGATGCTTTCTTCCAATGGAATTGCCATTGATGAATAAATAAGCTCATCATTAAATTGATTTGATGAAAAAAGGCTTTTAACAGCAAAGAACGCAATTATTGATAGAATCTTTTTATTCAAGGAATCTCCCTATTTTTCAAAAGATTAAATCACTTCGATTAATATTTAATTGAAGGAGTAAAATCTATGATGCACATATTTTCCTGTTTGGCTTTAATAAGCAGTATTTTATTTAAAACTACTTATTCCACGACAGTTTATATTTTAAATTACATTTAGTGAAGATAACAAATTTATTTTTAGAATCAATTTCCTCGTTAATTCAAATTAAACTTTAAGAGTCACGCCCATTTATTGTTTAATAGTAATTTTGCAGTATCTTTGCGGTAAATAATTGGCTTTAGCTCTGGCAATTGCTCCCTAAAAATAGTCAATCTTTTTAACCACGTTTGGTCAAAAATAGATTCATCAGGTGGCGCGCTTTCGATCAATAAATTTAAAAGGTCTTTTGTCAAAAGGATTTTACTTGCAGAATCTGCGCTGTCCAAAGAGCCAAGATCAGTGTCTATAATTTTTTCCGGTTCCGAGCAAAATAATTCAAAGACAAGTTCAAGGGGGTCTTCGTCATCGATTTGATCATATTGAAAGCCTATAGAGTTTCCAAGAGATTCAAAGAGCATCATTTTGGCAAAACTTCTAAAAAGAGGCCATTTTTCAGCCGCCAAAAGACAAGTTGAATTAATATATCCGAGAGTTTCGAAATCTGAAATTATCAGTTTGTAAAAGCTTTTGCCTAGCAACAAAAAGGTTTTTTTGTTTTTTTCAAAGTTACTTTTGCAAAATTCAAGAGGATTTAACTTTCCTATAATAAATGGACAAGAAAGTATTTTATGCCTAAAAGCCGAGGCCAAAATTCTATTTTCATCAGGAAATCTGGCTGAATTTATTGAATTAATAATTCGTTTTCCGAAGTAATTTTTTATCTGTTTTGTCGATTCGTGAAGGACTTTGAGAGCATGAAAAAATTCTGTATATTTTTTTGGTCCAATGTGGTCTTGAATCATTTTTTGTAGCAGATTTGCTTCTATTGTAGGGCGAATTTTCTTTTGCGCCATTCCAAGATCTAAAAATAAGCGATCTAAGGCTGTTGATAGTTCAACGGCCCTGAAAAACCACTTTCTACCGGCAACACCAACATTTTCACGCAATTTTTGAATTCCGATTGCTCCATCCAAATAAAGATTTAAATTGTTATCAAAAGTAGAGATGGTTTCAAAAAGCGCTTGGTCGGAAAAGGATGTTTTCTCAGCGACTATCTCATTGCATAGCTCAATCCAATCAACTTGGCTAAAGTTTTGATATCTAAATCCGACAAACATTGAAATATCATCAATAATGTTGCCGGACAAGCCCCTTAAAGCCTCCTTTTTTTCCATTAAATTTGGTAAAAAGAAGACCCAATAAAGCGCGAAAAACTCAAGCAAAAAGTTATTCGGCATTTTAAAATAGGCTTTTAAATAAAAACTTTATTTTTAAAGCTTTTCTATCAGCTTTGTAATTTCTGATTCCAGATTATTGAAATTTTTTATCGATCCTCCGCCTTGAATAAACAGTTTGTTACCGCCGCCCTTCAGTCCAAGAGATAAAAGTTCGGTCGAAATTTTGATAAGATCGATCTTTGATTCAAGACCCTTACCAATTCCTGCGGCAAAGGAAACAGTTTCTCCAGCCTGTTTTTTAACGCAGAAAACAAATCCAGTCTTGTATTCAAGCATTTTTTCGCAATAAGTTTTGATCTCTTGAGCTGTTTCGGTTTCAAATTTGAGAAATAAGAAATCTACTTCTCCAACCTTCTTGAACATGTTTTTATAAGTTTGGGCTCGTATCAACAAAAGTTCTTGTTTGGCCTCTTTAAGCATTTTTTCAGTCTTATCAAGTCTTTCGTCAGCTCGATCAATGTTTTCAATTACTTTTTCTATTTTGCATGAAAATTTTTGTCCCAAAGTTTTCATGTCCTTGTGTGTTTGTTGAAATAGCTTGAGAGCCTTTTGCCCAGTTAATGCAAAAATTCGTCTGATTCCAATTCCAACCGATTCGTCACTTAGAATTTTAAAGCATCCGATGTATCCAGTATTACTCAAATGTGTTCCACCGCAAAGCTCCGTTGAAACGCCAGGGAAATCAACAACTCTCACCGTTTCTGGATTGTATTTTTCACCAAAGATTGCGTCGGCTCCAAGCCGCATGGCCGAATCCATGTCTGTTACAAATATATTGCTTTCAATCAAGCTGCTAGCCCAATTGTTGACCATGGCTTCGACTTGTTCGATTTCGTCAGCTGTTAAGGCTTTGTCGTGGTTGAAATCAAAGCGCAAATAATCAGGGTCGACCACCGATCCAGCCTGAGTTGCATGAATTCCTAACACTCTTCGCAAGGCCGAGTGCAGCAAATGCGTGGCTGTGTGGTTTTTTGCTGTATCAAGTCTTGTTGACTCATAAACTTGTAACAAAATTTTTTGGCCAACTTGTACGCCATAACTAGAGCCTTCTAATTTCAAAATAGTTGTTTTTGTCGAGCTTGAGGTCGCCTCTTGTCTAACTCCAATGACTTGATGACTTTTACCGTTAATTACGACCTCTCCAGAGTCTGAAACCTGGCCTCCACAAGCGGCAAAAAAAGGATTTTCTTTTGTACTTATCCAGAAAAAGCCTTCAGTGTCTTGTGAAACCCAATTAATTTCGCTTTCTATGCCTGTTTTTTTATATCCGACAAATTCACCAGAAAGACCCTCTGGAAGATCCAAAACTTCATCAACTTTTTTTGCTTTTCCTGAGAGCTCCTTTTGTTTTTCCATGAATTCTTCAAATCCTTGGGCATCCACACTCATATGGTT
>CAYTZU010000061.1:0-5886 GCA_964442725.1 uncultured Pseudomonadota bacterium | reverse complement strand
AAAATGGAAGAGCCTTGGAATCTGCTTTTTTGGCAAATCCATTAGGGATTAAAAAATTCAAAGCATGACCATCTTTGACCTTTACAACCTGTCCGGCCATTCCAACATTTTCTAAATCTTTGAGCATAAATACTAACAAACTAGTTCTCCAACGCCGTTTTTGTTTAATCATTTCACTGCGGATTAATGTTGATCAGGCTACCAGAAAATGGTGATATGCACAATTCGAAAAAGTGTGAAATATAGAAGAGTTCCTTGCCGTACCAGGCTGAGGCCAACCGTGCTTGGTTTCGCAGGATTGTCTTGAAATATTTGGGAAACCAGGAGTCATTGGCAAAAATTATTGGGATTTCGTTTTGATTTTCGGCCTGTTTAACCGATGAGCTATCGATGAAAAACTCAAAACAGATCAATGGCACAACAGTCAAATTATCGTCTAAGATGGCTTTGTTTGGACCATTTTTTGATGAACTTGAGTATTTTGACTCGGCAAAGGGGGTAAGTCGTTTTTTGTCAAAAAAATTTATAATTCCGTTCTGCCCAATAAAACAGGTGGTCTGAAATATTTTCTCGCCCTCAGATCGATAAGTTCCAACGGCAAAAATCTGCCCAGGAGCCATTTTTGAACTCCAAAGTTCGACAATTTCTGGGAACTCATTGATTTTAAACGGAAAACTGCTCTCAGGCGCCAGGACCAAAAGTTTTTGCTCAGGATTGGCCCTTTCCTTTTGGCATTTTGAAAATTGCTCAGTTGAGGCCTTAAGCGCCTGGGAGATTTGGCTGGCCGCAATTTGTGGGCTAAAGCTTTTTCCCTTATTTTTGATCAAATTATTTTTGTAGGCACGGGGTTCAATCCAATGAAAGTGAAAATTTGAGTGTCCAATAGCACTGTTTTTATCTGTTCCACGAGTCTTTCTTATGAAGTTTAAAAAAAGGTCCGAGCTTGAAAGTGGAATCAATGGCGAAAAAAATGGATATCCATGGCTGGCACAAACTGGCCAAAAACAGGTTCGGTCCAAATAAATAAAAAGAATTGGACTGCAGGCAACAATCGTCAAAGTTAAAATAAAATAACGAACAATCTTTGAGTAAATACATAGAAAGTGGATCAAAACTGAGTTGCAAATCATGGCAACCAAGGTGAAAAACATTGAAAACAGGCCACCAATCAAAGTAAAGAATAGAAATGATATGGCCAAAACAATCAGGCATTTGGCTCCATAATTATTGATGTATCGCATAAAGACATCGGCTGCCCAAAAGGTCTGAATTCCAAAGCATCCAGCGCCCCAAAAAAGTCCGGCCTTTGTTGCTTTAACGAGCGGTTTTGAGTTCCAAAGCAATATTTTTATAATCATGTGGCAGTAAACCAAAATTGAGATAGCAGCCAGTCCAAGGATAAAAATTGAATTTGTTTTGTCGACCATAAAAAAAGAGGTATTCCACATCAGGGTGCAAAGCAAAATTTCTGGCCAGAAAGATTTTTCAAAGTTTTTAAAAAACATTTATAAAATCCTCCAAAATTAAAGGGCTTTTTGTGGAAAATTGCGTTTCCACATTGCTTTTTTATTTCGGTTTTAAATTTGACCAGTTCAAGATGAATTATTTAAGAATTTTGTCATTTCAATTAGAAATATAAATTAATTGAAAATTAAAAAATAGAATAAGTAAGCCTATTTTTCAAAAATGGAACACAGTTTTTCCCGCTTTAAGTGGAGAAAATGATCTCGGCCGGGCTACTATGTTAACTGTTAGCACATCTTTGTTTTTAGTTTTCCAGTTTTGGCATTGAAGTTTTTCGTGGAGCTTGCAATGAAAAAACTCTTAATTTTTTGTTTAGTTTTATCTGGTTTTTTTGTCCAAAAAAATTGTGCCGATGGACAGGGTGGTTTTGCAAATTTTCTGCCAAATCATAGCTTGGGTGAAAATTATATGCCACCCGATGAAGCTTACGGAGCCTTTAATCCGGGTCAAGGCGCACCCAGTGGACTGCCTTTTGGAATGCCTCCTGGAGCAATTCCTGCCGGCGCCGAGCAGGACTTTTACGGTGAAATTGCCGGTGCGCTCAGTGAGTCACTGAAAACTCCGGAGGGTTTGGCTGAGTTCAAGCGTATGACGGGTGAAACTCTGGGGACTTTGATGTCCGATCCCGAGATCATAAAAAACAATCCAGAATTGCAGCAGATGCAGGAGGCCCTGGCCAATGATCCTAAAGCTCTCGATGGTTTAATTGAAACTTTTCAAAACGTTATGGCCGATCCAGAGGAATCAAAAAAACTTTTTCAGGCCTTTGATAGTTTTGCCTCTAAAAATGGATTTTTTGATCAGGGTCAGCAGCAGGATTTATCAGCCGAAGATGAGCCTTTTTATGACGAAGAGTTTGATGATGTTTCTGGACTTTATGACCCCCAGCCCTTAAAAGAGGTTAAAACTGAGCCAAAATTAGATGCTCAAAGTGGGCCCAAAGAGCCTACTGTCGCTCTTTCGGCGCTTGAATTGAAAAATGAGTGGAAAACAATTTTGCTTGATCGAAAAGCAGCTCTCAATGCGCGTAAAGCTGCCTTTGGTCAGATGGTGCGTGATTTTGATAAGGCTTACTCAAATTTATATCGACTTAAAAATTCTTATGACCCGCAGGACGATCATCTGGGCGAGAAAATTCGAAGTAAATTGGATCGCTTTATTGTTGGCAAAAATGGGCTCTCTGACTATGCCGCAATGATTTGGACCGCTGCAAGTGATGATTTTGCTACTGCTTTTTTTATAGAAAATTTTTCAAACAAGGGTCAATTCCTCGAGCAGTTGGTGGCCTTTGATCAGGCGGTCAAAGAGCTTTCCAAAATTGCAAAAAAAGCATCAATCCAACGGCGTGAGAGTGATGAAAAATCGAGCCAAGATGACAGCCCTTCGCCCCTGACAACCGACTATGAAAAAGAAGTTAATTTAAGAATTGATAATTTAAACACCACGCTTAGCGATCAAGGCGCAGGAAGCATTATTCAGACAATGGACGCCGAATTTTCAAGAAACCCAAAGCTGCAGGCACTTTTGAATCAAAAACGGGAGCAATCAAAATCACCAGGACAAAAAGACCAGAGTTCAAAAAAAGACCGTTGGGGTGGAAATAATTATCAAGGGTCTGATTATCCCCCTCGAGGTCAGAATTATGATTATGATGGTGCAAACTCTGGTAAATATCCATATTATGGTTCTGGAAACAATGGCTACGGTTCTCAATATTCAAACAACGATTTTGATTCAAAATTAAAGGACAAAAGCCCGGGAGAAGATGCTGCGCGTGGCAGTTCGCCCGGAAAGCGCGGCGAGCGTGAAACTCGAGGAGTTTTTGGCGAAGATGAAAAAGACAGCAAAGGCCTACTTTCGCTTTTGGTTACTGTTGGAAAAAGTTTGCCTGATGCCGATCCAGAAGGATTTTTTGCAAAGGTAGAGGCGGTTTATTCAATGCTTGAAGCAAAATCAGACAGCCTTGAAGAACTGACAAAGTTGTTTGGAAAAGAGGAAAAAAAACAGGAAACTGTCGGTGGTCTAACGCTCAAAGATGACGCACAAAATAAAGAAGCAAAAAATCAAAATTCTGATGAGCAAAAGGCTGCAACATTGAAGAAAAAAGAGAATTTGATTTTAGCGGCCCAGGGAGTTCAAAAATGCAAAATGATGCTGGAAACCGAGTATGCTTTTCCGATAAAAAAACAGAAAAATACACCATCAAAACTCCTTCAAGGGCCGCGTCCAGCGTTTTATGCCGACCCAAAGCTTGGGATTTTGGATGGATTTGGTCTATCGGCCGATAAATCGGGCAAGGCTGGCCTGAACTTGAAATCCGCTCAGGAATTGAGTCAGGGAATTGAAAATTTACAAAAAGTTGTCGAAGCAAATCAGGCTTTTTATGCCAGTCGCGCCAAAGATTTAAACAAAATAGAAAAGAATCTTTCTGACAATAAAATTACGCCGCCCATGGGCGTTCAGGCAAAATTGGCAAGAAGTCTTTCTGATTTTGTAAAAAACCTTGTCGATGGCATTAATTCCCCGAGTGCAGAGGAGCTTTTGGTGCTTGAAAGTTTTGATTTGAATAATGATGAAACGGTCAAAAAATTTTTGATCGAGCCCGATGGCGCTAAAATTTTTGAGTCTTTGATTAAGAATTTAAATGAGTTTTATGCCTTGGCCATCAAACACAGAGTTATTTGTCCATTCAATGGAATCAAGGCGGTAAGTACAAAAATTATTGAGGTTTTGGACCTCTATGAGGCCTTTTCTGAGCGATTGGCAAGCCCTGATTTTGCTGGAAGTTTTTATAGGATCGAAGAGAAAATTAAAAATGGTCAGAATAAATCACAATTGCTCAAAGACTTCTTAAAATCAGAGCAAGCAACAAAAAATGATGGTAATTTAAAGGCAGTTTTAGCCTCTGTGTTTGCCTTTTTGGAGTTGCATAAAAGAGTCTGTGTTCTATGGTCCTTTAAGTTTGATCCGGCCTATCAAATTGGCGACTTGGCCCAAAACTTATCTCAAGCGACCGGAGAGCAGCGGCCATCACAGGAAGAGCTCGCCCAGGCTATGGAGGCTTTGCAAAAGGCCCAAAGTGGTGGGTTTTTATCAAACGCATGGATGATGTTAAAATACCTCTTCTCATCGCTGTTTTCCACTCCGTACAATTGGTTGTTTGGCAAAAAAGCAGAGCAAAAAAAGCCCGCAGGCAAACCAAAACCACAGGTCGGCCAGGCAACACCTCTCACTCAGGCAATGGAACTGCCGGCAAACAACTAGGCCTAAAATGCTCTTAATCTGGTCAAAAACCGTTACAAACTGAATAAATAAGCCTTTAAACAAGCGTTTTTTGATCAAAAACGTTCGCTTTCCAAAAGCGATTGGTCATTTTTGGCAAAAAGCTTACAATATCAATGGTTTGAGCAACTTTGGTGAATTAACTTTGAACTTGCAGAAAATGAATAATTTATTGAAAAATAGTGTCTTTATTTCAAGCCTTTTAATGATCCATTTTGGATCTCTGTTGGCGCCGAAGCCAGATTATCGAGTTCCCGAAAGAGCATCTCAATTTTTTGGTAATGACAACAATGTCCTTAGGTATAAGGTTCTTATTCCCATACCATCCAATATCACGGATAAATCGGATGATCAAATTTTAGAGCTATCAAAAAATCGATTAAAAAAGATTTCAAAGGCTTATTTGACGCGTAAAATGTATAATTTTCTTGATTATCCTTTAGCTCCTCAAACTATAGATAAACTTCTCGTTGGTCAAAGCGTCTCTGCGAATGAAATAGCCAGTTATTGCAGCTTTGGCAATGACGCAAACGATGTATTTGAAGCTTATTTGTTTGCAAGAATATCCGATGCGCTTGAAACTCCAACAAATGAGCAAAAACAAGCAATAATTGATTTGGTTAAAAATGATAAAGGATATGAGACATCATCCGGTTTCATTTATATTCCTTTCAATACACCAGAATTACAAACTTTCCTTAAATTATTTTTTCCAGAGCAAAATCCAGCAAGTCCAGAAGATTTTGCAATATTTCTGCATCGAGAAGCTGAAGTTTTAAAAAATCAGTTGCAAGATACTACTGTAGATTCAACACAAACCCTTTCTAAAAATCAAAAAGAAGAGAATATTAAATTATTAAATACTGTTATAAATCGTCCAGTCCAGTGGCAAAGGGCTAGAAATTTAAATGCTGGGCTTATCGCTTTGGCCGGTTTTGTGGCCTTGGTTTCAAGTTTTTTATTTGGCAAAGAAAAATCGAGCGACAAAAAGTTGGCAAGTCGGAAAAAAGCTTGGCTAAGAAATATATTAAAATTCGGTGGTCTGGCTGTAGTTCTTGGGGGGCTAGCTCGCTTGGCATA
>CAYTZU010000060.1:0-5898 GCA_964442725.1 uncultured Pseudomonadota bacterium | reverse complement strand
TGCTAAGTGAGTTCACGAAGAAATTTGTGACGAGGGTTCGAATCCCTCCCTCTCCGCCACGGATTTTAATTTCAAAAATAGCTTTGTGGAGTTATTTTTGTAGGTTCCTCTAAAATTTTTAAGATTTGATTAGCACAGTAAACTTTGCCTCGTTTGTTATCGTTTGTTTTGGTAATAATGCCAGCATATTCGAGTTTTTTAATTGCTCTTTGTGCTGTGCTGTAGGCAACTTTTAGATCTTGGGAGCATTTATTGATCGTTAAGAAAGGATTAGCTGCAAGACTATCAATAATATCACTCAAAATAGATGATTCTGTGCTTGATAAAGTTGTTTTCCATTGATCCAAAATTTGATTTATTCGCTCAATGCGTGAAAGAACGTCTTCTCCTTGAACAGCGATTCCATTTAAAAAATAAACAAGCCATTCGTTCCATGCGCCATCTCGACTAACATTATAAAGAAGTCTGTAATACTCTGAGCGTGTTGCCTCAAAAAATGCCGATAAATAAAGCAATGGTGAAGGCAAAATTTTCTGTTCGACAAGCAATAGCATGATTAAAAGTCGACCAACTCGGCCATTTCCATCTAAAAATGGATGAATTGCTTCAAATTGGTAGTGACAAAGTGCGATTTGCAGCAGTGGTGGCAATTGTTTATTGTGTAAAAAGCGCTCTAATTCGCTCAAACAATCCATTAAATAATCGGGGTGTGGTGGCACAAATTTTGCCGTAGCCAGTGTGCATCCAGGAGATCCTATCCAATTTTGTGTGCGCCTGAATTCGCCTGGTGTTGCCTGAGAGCCTCTCACTCCTTGCATTAAGTGGAAATGAATTTCTTTGATAAGGCGCAGCGATAGGGGAAATTCTTTTAATCGATTTAGCCCATAATCTAAGGCTTTGATGTAATTTTTAACCTCCTGCAGGTCGTCTTCATTTTGTTTGATGACAGCGCCACTTTCTGCAGCTAAAAATTGTCCCAAAGTAGTTACTGTGCCCTCTATTCTGCTTGACAAAACCGCCTCTCTGGTCAGGAAAGGGCGTATTAAAAGATGAGGATTTGATAGCCTGCTTCCTTCTCGAGCCAGTTGTCCAATCAAAAAATCAGCGCGTGACAAACTGGAAATGAGCGTATTATCGAGCTCAAAGCTTGGTGGCAGTGGATGTGGGATGAATGTGCTGTAGCCAGTTGGTAATTTAATAATCCGGCCACTGGGTGATTGTTCTATTTCCATTTGACGCTCTCCTCATGTGTTGTTATTATCGAAAATGGCGATAAGCGATAATAACAGAATTCCTTATTATCGCTCAAGAGCAATAAAATTTGGTTTATTATCGATTTTGGTAAATATCGATAATAATGACCATTAAAAATTAGCTTAATTGTCTAAAAACACCTACTTGACGAATAAAACTATGAAAACTACCAAAAACGTAAAGCTTGTTGTCTTTGTTCCAACTTCTCACGCCGATTTGATCAGAAGGGTTCTTGGCCAGGCTGGTGCTGGAAAGATTGGAAATTATAGTTTTTGCTCATTTTCATCGAGTGGAATTGGTCGATTTTTGGCCGGTGAAAAATGCAGCCCAAGCATTGGAAAAGTTGGGCATTATCAGGCTGTCCAAGAGGAAAGAATCGAGGTCATTGTTCCACGATCAATTCTCAAAGACGTTATAGAAAAGGTCAAAGCCTCTCATCCGTATGAAGAAGTGGCATTTGATATTTATCCGATAGAAAACGAATAGGAGTTGCGATGACAGGCATGAAACTTGGGTTATTGTCACTGGTCCTTTGTGGATTTATGATTCCAGTGGGCAAAGTTTTAAAGTGGCGATCTCCAGAGGCCAATATGGTTGGAGAGCGTGATATCCACAAATCCATTCAACAAGATGAAAATAAACTTAATTTTGTCTTAACCAATGAGCAAGGCACCCAGTTTTGCATTGATTTGGTTAAAAATTGCAAGCCAGACTCTATAAATCCTCATTTTCCAGCGATCTACATCAAAACAAATCCAGAGTGCAACGCCTGGGCGCACATTGTTTATACCGACGCCAAAGACCAAAAATTAAGAACTTTTATCGACGCTCTCGAGCCAAGCGCTCAATATTCAAACTATCCATTTTACGCACGATCAAATGATTTTGCCGATGCCCCGCTCTGGACCTATGGATTGTTTTCCAAACCTCTCAGTTTTTGGAAGGGGCACGCTTTTGCGCTTCTTGTCGATGATCTAAATAAAACTGTCAAGTGTTTGGGTGGGGTGGAATGGGGCTTTGAGCTGCATTACACAAACTTGCGTCCAGTGGCCATTATTCCACGGTTGCTTGACGAAAATGCGTGGACAAAAGCATGCCAGTTGCTCAAAAAAGAATTGGCTGACTATGAGTTTTCATATTTTAATTAGGTTTTTGCGTCATTTGATAATTTTTATTTGGACCTAAGATTCGAGTTTGTCAGAATTCAATACTTCCAGAACCTCTTTTTCCTCGGCATCATTTTCATTAGTTTTTGGCATTTTGACGCCTTTGAAGATAATTTTTTTAAGCTCTTTGATGTCGAGCGTTATTACCCCAAAGCGATCGGTTCCTGGGGTCCAGCCTCCAAATTTTAGCTCTGAGCTGAAGAGATATTTTTGTGTTTGTCCGCTTTTGCAATTAACTGTGGCTACAAAATAGGTTCCCTCTTTGCCACCAATTTCGATGCTTTCAATTGCGTCAAATTTTAAGCTGGCTGGAATCAAAGGCCCTTTTTTCTTTTTTAAGAAAATGTTTTTTATTATCAAATCACCGTTAATGTTGAGTCCCTCGACGTCCTGCGTCGTTCCATTGTCATCTAAAATCGCCGTTGCCATAAAAATAGGCATAGTTTTTGGGTCTTTGACCTCTGATTCTTTGCGGTATTCAATTGGCTCGTTTTTGCCTCCGCCCATTGGATTGACTTGCCAGAAACAGACTAAAGAAAATATTAAAATTGCTTTTTTATTAAGCATTTTATTGGCTCACTTTTTTAAAAATTTAATTTTTTTGCAAGAGGCAAAAACCTGGTTTTTATGCGATTCTATCAAGAGGTGGGTTGTGCACACAATGGACGGTGGAGTTTGTTGATTTTTTTTGTGATAATTCAAGCGCTTGAAAATTTATTTTTAATTTATGATTTTGCCTCTAGTTTAGAGGTTTTCCTTTTCCTGTCTGATGTGAGGGTTTTGCGATGTCCTTTGTAATTGCTGCGCTTTATAAATTTTTTAATTTATCTGATCCAAAGGCGCTTTCAGATAAACTTGTTGATTTATTTACAAAAACTGGGATTTTGGGAACCTTGATTTTAGCCTCTGAGGGTATCAATGGAACAGTTTGTGGCACTCGTGAGGCAATCGATGAACTCATCGAGTTTCTCAAGGTCAATGGGATTTTTCAAGGTTGCCAGTACAAAGAGGCTTTGTGTCAGACACAGGTTTTCAAAAGGGCAAAAATCAAGCTTAAAAAAGAGATCGTTACATTTGGATGCGCCGTTGACCCTACAAAGCGGGTTGGAAAATATGTCGAGCCTGAGGACTGGAACGCTTTGATTTCAAATCCTGAGACCGTAATCATAGATACTCGAAATAAATATGAATACAAAATTGGAACCTTTAAGGGTGCGATAAATCCAGATACTGATAATTTTAAGCAATTCCCAGAGTTTGTAAAAAATCACCTCAATGATAAAAAAAATAAGCCGATTGCTATGTTTTGTACAGGTGGAGTTCGCTGCGAAAAATCAACGGCCTATCTTTTAGATCAGGGCTTTGAAGATGTTTTTCACTTAAATGGTGGAATTTTAAAATATTTAGAAAAAATTGATTCTAAAGATAGCCTTTGGCAAGGGCATTGCTACGTTTTTGATGATCGAGTTTCTGTGGGGCATGCCTTAAAAAAAGGAGACCACACGATCTGTTTGGGTTGTGGAATTCCACTTTTTCCAGAAGAACTCTCTGACAAAAATTATGAATTCGGTGTCAGCTGTGCATCATGCATTGATAACAAAACCCCTCAGCAGAAAAGATCTTTGCGTGAAAAAAATTCCCACGCTAAAAAGGCTGATGGAGTAAACAAAGTTCTCCATCTATGAAACTGGTTCGGGATGGCAAATTCTCTTTTGTTGCCCAATGCCAAAATCAAGTGATGGATTGACATATGCAAAGCTTGAGTTCTGAGAAACCATGAATGGATCGATAATGCTGACCAGGAATGAGATATAATTTGCCTGGGTTAATAATCCAGCTTTGATTAAAACAAAGATCAATGTTCTTAAAAAGTATGGATTTGTCGGAATTTGTAAAACTGCACGTTTTGAATAAAAGATAGCTAAATTTAGCTTTTTCTTATCATTTTCGTGAAGTTGAATTGCGGCCATTAAATTATAAATTTCTGGATAAACCCGTCCAAGATTTATGCATGTTTCAAGCATTCTTAAAGCCTGATCTTTTCTGCCCGAAAGGAAGGCCGAAAGCGCTTGGCTATAAACTACTTTTGCCTTAATTTGGAGATTTGAAAGATTAGAAGAATCCAGCAGAGAATTGAGCTCAGTGTATAGCTCAAAGGCTCTTTCATAGTTTTTAATCATTAAATATGCGTCAGCCATGCAGGCGATTGCCTCAACATCGTCTGAATTATTTTCAAGGTCGTTTTCAAGCGCATAGATCAATTTATCGGTGTAATCGCCATTTTTAATTAGATGTAGAACTGCTTTTCGTTCTGCAGTGCGGTTTTTTCTCTCGGCAAACCATGAGAGCACAAATTTTTCAGCCAAGTCTGATTTTTGCTCGATTAACACTTCGAGTTTTAATAACTTTGCTTTAACTGAGGCCTTATTGACTGAAATCGCTTTTTGCGCATAAGAAAGTGCTGATTTTAAGTTTCCACTCTTAAAGGCAAGGAGAGCTAAATCAAAGTAGGATTCCTCTGTCTTTTCGCTGATTTCTTTTAGTTCTTCAAAGGCTTCGCTGTATCGACCTAATTTAAAAAGCCTGTTTATAAGAGCTTTTTTTAAATTTTTGTCTTCGGTGACCGAACAAGCGAGTTTGTAAGTTTGGATCAGATCAGAAAAGTCGATCATTTTTTTGTTTTTCCTGGTCTGTTCAAGGATCAACAGCTTGATTCTCAAAGCCTTTTCGCTTCTTGGGTTTAAAGCCAATGAATTATTGATGGCCGAAAGAGCTACTTCAAGATCAGGGTTTTGACTTTGAAGATTGATTGCAGCCTTGAGTTGATAAAAGATCGAGTGTCTGGCCTTTGGAGTTGATGATTTTAGGAAGTTGTCGATTATTTTTTCCGCCTTTGCGCTTTTTCCATTTTTCAATGAATAAATGATCCGATGATATACGACATGTTCCTTGTCGGCATGATTTTCCATCGCACGATCAAACAATTTTTCAGCCTTTGTTAGCATCCCAACCATTTCGTAGGTTCTGGCACCCATTAAAATGGTCTCCCAATCTTTTGACTCTTCAATTTTTGAGAAAAAAGGCATTTTGACAAGTTCGAAGAACTTGCCAGATTCAAAAAGGAGCCTTGCTCGTGCCAGGTGAGCTGGCTGCGGTGGATTTAAATCCATTAAAAGTTGGGAAACGCTTTCTGCTTTTTTTAGCTGTTGATTTGCCAATTCATACTCTGTTTTTAAATAAAGCTCGTATTGACGGGCCTCTTGCTTTAACTGAGGTATTTTTGAGACTTCTTTTATCGAATCCCAGTCATGCTCTAAAGAGCCTTCTTCTGGGCGAAAAGATATCTCTTTTTTTTTTGAAATTTCCCTTAAGAATTCTTTTGAAAAATCAGAATTTGCGCTAGCTGTAGCCACAAAGATTAAGCAGAACATTTTTAGCCAGGAATTGAGTTCTTTCCTGCTTTGAGACATTTTTTGCA
>CAYTZU010000059.1:0-5933 GCA_964442725.1 uncultured Pseudomonadota bacterium | reverse complement strand
CATTAACTTCTAGCTCTCTTTAGAGTACCCTTCTCAACAGTCTCGGAAATTAATCAATAAAAATACTCACAAAAAATATAATTTCACGTGAAAAAAGTTTTTTTAGTTGAAGGAAAGGCCCAGATCAAAGAAGTACCAATCCCAGAGACTTTCCAAGATTGGGTTCTCGTGCGCAGTTCTTATTCCTTGATAAGTTCGGGAACTGAGCGAACAACCATATCAAACCAGGCCAAGGGCGTTGCAGAACGTTTTTTTGAAAAAATAACTCAAAACACACAAAAAATCGCGCACTCAATCCTTTCCGATGGTCTTACCTCAACGATTTATCAAATTAACGGAGCTGCCAAGAAAGCTCTTGAATGCGGTTATTCCTGCTCAGGAATTGTGGAGTGGGCTGGCCAAAATTCTGGCTTTGCCAAGGACGATTTGGTTGCCTGCGCTGGGAACGGATTTGCTTGTCACGCAGAGTTTGTCGCCATTCCAAAAAATTTAGTTGTAAAGCTAAAACACGAAACTTCCCTAAGGGCTGGCAGCATTTGCGCGCTTGCCTGCATTGCAATGCAGGGCTTTCGCCAAAGCCAATGCCAACTGGGCGAAACCATCTGCATTTTTGGCCTTGGGCTGATCGGTCTTTTGACTGTTCAAATGGCTAAAATTGCTGGGTGCAAGGTCATAGGTATCGAGCCAAACCAAAAACGCTTAAAAATTGCAAAGGAACTTGGTTGCGATCAAGTTTTTGATTCAAGCGATCCATCAATTGAAAGTTCGATCAATTTTTTAACAAATTTCAACGGCGTAGATTCGGTAATTTTGGCAGCTGGCGGTTCGAGTAACTTAATCGATCAGGCTCTCAATCTTATCAAAAGAAGAGGCCGAATCGTTGTTGTTGGAAACTGCAGCTTAAACTTTGAGCGCGAAACTTTTTATCAAAAAGAGGCCAGTGTGGTCGCCTCTTGTTCGTACGGGCCGGGCCGATATCAGGAAAATTTTGAGCTCAAAGGCCTTGATTATCCGTATGAATTTGTCAGATGGACAGAAAGGCGGAATTTGGAGCTCTGCGCCCAACTAATCGAATCGGGACAATTAAAAACAGAGTCTTTAATTGAACAGGAATTTTGTGTCGATAAAGCACAAGAGGCCTATGAACAGATAAAAAATGAAGATGTTTTGGGCATTGTAATTTCTTACAAAACGACCGTTGATCAAGATTTTGTCGAGGCTGGAAAGCAAAATTTAGAAAGACTCGGACTCAAAGAAAATTTTCAAATTAAAAAATTCAATCAAGGCCACAAATTTAATGTTTGCGTTGTTGGAACCGGAGGTTTTGCAAAAACAAAGCTGATTCCAAATATTCTTTCGATAAAAAACGTAAATCTTTATAGCTTTGTTGACACAAATCCCTCAATGCTGATCAATGCTGGCGCTCAATTTGGAGTCAATCGAATTCAAAACTCACTCAAAGAAGCTCTTTGCGATGATGAAATTGATGCAGTAGTGATTTCAACGCCGCACGGACTACACACCGATCAAGCAATTTTGGCAATGCAAGCCGGCAAAGCCGTTTTTGTTGAAAAACCACCGGCCACGAACTTGAATCAACTAAAAACATTAGAGAATTTTTTGGATCAAAATACTTCGCTTGCCTATGCAGTTGATTTTAATCGCAGCAATTCGCCGTTTTTTAATAAAATTTCCGAAGCCGTCAGTCAAAGAAACAGTCCTCTCGTGATAGAATATCGCGTAAACGCAGGATTTTTGGCTCAGAATCATTGGATCTTCAGCCCAGAAAACAATGGCCGCATCATCGGTGAGGCCTGTCACATGTTTGAATTTATGATCTCGCTTTGTCAAAGCAATGTTTGCAGCCTTTCGGTCGGAGCCATTTCTGGAAATGGTGAGCTGGCTCGAGATAACTTTGTAGCAAATTTGGTTTTCGATGATGGATCAATAGGGACATTAATTTACACTTCGCTTGGCCACCACGAGCAAGAAAAGGAGCGCATTGAGATCTTTTTTGAGGGTCGAAGCATAATTTTGACAGATTTCAAAAAATTAACCGGCTACGGAATGCCTTTTGGCTTTTCAAAAAGCTCTTTCATGCCTGAAAAAGGACACAAAGAAACACTCGCACAATTTTTTAAAAATCTTGAAACTGGCAATCTTTTTGCCCTAAAAGAGGCACAAAATCGTGCTTTACTTGCCACAAAAATTAGTATTTTAATAAATGATTTGGTCCTCCAAGGTGGAGGTTTTATTAATTTTAAAAGTGAAAAAGAAAAAGGCGATAAAGAAAGCTTAAATTTTGATAAAAACAGGTCGGAGACGCAGATTTAGCAATGTGCGCAATTGCAGGATTTTTATCCCTTGAATCACACCTGCCAGAAAATTCATCAGATCTTTTACAAAAAATTATCAGATCCATGAAGCACCGTGGCCCAGATGGACAAGGATTTTGCACAAATTTTAAGTGTGGACTGGCTCTTGCACAGGCCCGCCTTGCAATAATTGATCCAAGCTCGGATGGCCGACAACCATTTTTTTCAGAAGACAAATCAATTGTTACCGTTTTTAATGGCGAGATTTACAACTACAAAGAACTCAGAACAGAACTTGAAAAATGCGGGCATATTTTTAAAACAAACACCGACACAGAGGTCATAGTCCAAGCCTTTGAGAAATGGGGCATTGCTTGTCTGGATCGACTCTTTGGAATGTTTGCAATTGCAATTTTTGATACAAAAAACCAAGAGTTTTTCCTGGTGCGCGATCGAATCGGAATCAAACCAATTTATTTCTCTTTAAATGGTGGATTTTTGAGCTTTGCCTCCGAACACAAGGCCCTTTTCAATCTCCCATGGATTACAAAAGATCCAAATCCCCTCTCGATTTATCACTTTTTGACATTTATGGCCTGTCCTGCGCCACTTTCATTTTCTCGAGGCATTTACAAGCTTCCAGCCGGATACTTTTTGCGAGTCAACGCTCAAAAAAACATTGAATTCAAAGAGTGGTATTGTCCAATAAAAGCAACAAGTTTAAATGTTGAAGAAAATAAAAATATTACTTT
Source organism: uncultured Pseudomonadota bacterium (assembly GCA_964442725.1). Taxonomy (GTDB): domain Bacteria; phylum Babelota; class Babeliae; order Babelales; genus CAYTZU01. Next base: position 2,866 of record CAYTZU010000059.1, on the reverse strand, counting down.
GAATGATGCGGTCGAAAGACTTGAATTTTTGCTCAATAAATCGGTTGAAAGGCGAATGATTGCCGATGTTCCTGTGACAGTTTTCCTTTCCGGTGGTCTTGATTCAAGCCTGATGACAGCCATTGCTTCAAACTTTAGCAATAAAATTAACACTTTTAATGTTTCATTTAAAAATCAGCCCTCAACCGATGAAAGGTTCTGGGCCAGAAATATTTCAGAGATTTTCAAAACTAATCATCATGAACTTGAAATTGATGATTCTCAAATCGATGAACTGATCGAGCAAATGCAATCGGCATGTGATGGTCCACTTGCTGATTGCGTAAACATTCCATTTTTTGCTCTTTCAAAACTTGTTAGCTCACTGGGATTTAAAGTTGCTTTGATTGGAGAGGGGGCCGACGAACTTTTCTTTGGATATCCGGAGTATCAAAAATACGCACAAATTAATGATTATTTTTCCAGAAAATTAGCCACAATAATTCCTGGTTTTTTTAGACAAATTTTGGCAAAGGGCTCAAAAATCTTATCTGCAAAAGCCTCAATTGTAGACTTTTTTGAAAATTGGGCTTGTGGCAAAGAGCTTTTTTGGGGAGCAGCAATTGCCTTTAGGGAAAATGAAAAATTTGAACTTAGAAAAGCTTGGTTTCAAAACAAAAATAATTATATCGATGAAGTTGTCTGTAAAATTTTTCCAAATTTCAATCAAGGACCAGATAGCACAAACATAATTGAACTGCACAAAAAAAAGATACTAGAACACTTTCCAAATGCTGATTTCCATCAAAAGATAGCTTTTCTTGAATTAAAAAATAGGCTCCCTGAGCTACTTTTGGCTCGAGCCGACAACATGGGCATGGCAAGTGGCCTTGAAGCGCGAGTGCCGTTTTTAGACCATCAACTCATTGAGTTTGTTCTTTCTTTGCCGGAAAACATTCGGATGCTCAATGGACAACTCAAACCACTTTTAAAGCTTGTGGCACAAAAAACACTTCCACTGAACTGTGTAAACAGAAAAAAAGTTGGTTTTTCCGCACCAATTGACGAATGGTTTTTAAAAAACAAGCTCCAAGACCAGAAAATTTTACCAGCAAAAAAAACGCTTTTGACAACAATGGAAAGTTGTATAAAGCCAGGAGCAGAAAATGCCGTTAAAAAATGGGTTTTACACAGCCTTTCCCACTATTTTCAGACATAAAATCATCTGAAAAATAAATTAATAAACTTGAACCCTTCCGATACTTTAAGGATCTAGAACAAAAAAATATTTGACTTGTAATCCATTTGGTTTACTCTGCAATGCGAATTTGTGTCCAGCTTATATTTCCTCATGAGTATCAATCAATGAATAAGAACAAAGCTATTTTTTGTCTCTTTGCCTCATCATTTTTCAGTGCAGTTAATGCTGTAAATTTGGAAGATTTTCGGTCAGCGCTTTCGGCTGATACGATTTACAAACAAATCATGACTGAATCTCCAGGGGGAATGACAAAGATGCAGGTTCTCACTGGTTCTTTTTTAAGTAATTTTACTGATCGTGAAGTTTTAGAAGCAATTACCTTTGAACAATTGCCTAAGTTGATCAATTTTATTTCGATTTTGTTAAAAGAACTTGATACTTTAGTCAATCAGCGAGAGAGCTCATCAAGAAAACTTTCACCTTTGCTACCGATGGATGGATTAATGTTTCCGATTAATTTGCCTCAACTAATGCTTTTGATCAAAGAAGTAATTTTGTTAGAAAATTCACAAGTTCAACTCGCTGCTTCTAACTTTGCAAATAAAATTGATTCAATCTTAACACTTATTTGCTTATTTCATGAAGGAACGAGTATGAGTTTCGAGGAATTTATTTTCATGGCTGTAAGAGCCACCTTCACACCTATAGAAACCACCATTGATACCTTCTCTGAACTAAAGGACTTAAATATTGAATCTAAGGTTAAAAGGATTCAACAAATGATGCATGATGCTGTATCTGCGGTATCCGTTACTGGATAAATATTTGAGGACTAAATCAAAAATTCTTTTTAGTAAAAAAAGGGGCTTATTGAATAGGCCCCTTTTAAATGTCCCCCTTTATTAAATAAAAATTCGAGCTATCATAGGAGCATGTAAAATCTTAGAATTTATCACCTTGGAGGTTGCAATGGTTTTCACCAGGCAAGAGGTCATCAAATTCTATGACAAATACATAATATTGATTGGCTGCATTGGACACACGTTGTTCATTGTTCAAGGAATCAACATTTTATCCAACAAAAGTTCACAAAACATGTCAATTTTTGGATTTTTAGTCGCTTTTATCTCACTAATCAGTTGGGCTTTGTATGGCCTGCTCAAACGAGATAAACCATTAATAATTGTCAATGTCTTTGGTTTCTTGGCCGCCGGATTCTGTCTTTTGAGTATTTTGTACTACTCCTAAGATCTCTTGAGGTTTTATGAAACTGAGCAAATACATTGAGTTATCGCATATGATTTTCTCATTTATTTCAAGCATATTATCAGGAACCAAATCTGTCGGCGCCTTTGCTCTTGTCTTGTCATAGGTTTGAAAAAGTCTCTTAACAAACGGGACTTTTTTATACCATCCTTCGATATATTGCTCGGTTTCATCAATGATGATAATTTTCGTTCCAGGCTTGGCGACCCGAATCATTTCAGAAATTGCCTTGGCGCGATCATCGAAGAAATTAATTCCGCCAATGTGAAAGACCGTATCAAAACTATCGTCTTTAAACGGCAAAGATTCCGCATTTCCAGCGAAAAGACAAACTTGTCGACCAATTTTAGAGAGATGCTTCCTGCAGCGCAAAAGTGATTTTTTGGAAATATCCAAACCGAAATATTGGGCATCTTTTTC
>CAYTZU010000058.1:5286-6094 GCA_964442725.1 uncultured Pseudomonadota bacterium | reverse complement strand
TTTTACGCTCTCATTTTCTTAAACGCATGAGAATTAAAGAAGATGAGAGCGCAAAAATAGATAAAGCATTAAGAAATGAAGTAGTATGGGAAGCAGACCTAAAATTAGATGATTTTCCAATGGGAGAATTCTTCACGCTAGACGATCCGGCAAGTATGACTGATTTTGCAGCCTTTCTCCGCAGAAGATTCATAGCGATCAAGCGCTCCTCCAACGATTTCAAACAAGTTAAAAAATTGCTGGAGAAGAAAGACGCAGCAGACTTAACCAAAGATAAGCTATCTCGAAATGAAAATTTAGCAAAGTTAATCGAGCTCTCTGAAAAAGCGGAGAAATACATAGAAAAAGGTTGGATTCCAACCCGTCGAACTATGGCTCAAATTTAAAGAGGGGAGCAATTTTTGAACATCGCGCTTGTAATCGTAGTTGTCTCATGGGCAGCGAATTTTTTTGTTTTGGTGGGCGAAGGGTACAAGGCTAAATACAAGGCTAAAAAAGACAAAGAAGGCTCGGCTATAAAAGAATTTGCCAAAAATGCTCTATTTTTTGGGGCCATCATGGCAACCGTTGGAACATGTGCGTTTTTGCTATGGCACGTAAAAAACTCTTAAAACCAGTGTCTTTTCAATTTGAGACGCCAAAAATCGCACTATTTAAGTGAAATTGTTTGCTTTTCAGAGCCCGGTGGCTATTTTGTAGCAAATTTATATAATCAGGCCTGATTGTATAAAACTTCAAAATTTAAGCACCTTGTCAGTGAAAAGTATGGGAAACCGCGTCTTGAGCAAACTACTTTTAATCCTTGCAT
>CAYTZU010000058.1:0-5276 GCA_964442725.1 uncultured Pseudomonadota bacterium | reverse complement strand
TATAAAATTTGGATTTGTAAGTGAGGGAGATTTATCTAAAATTTTATTTTCTAAAATTGAGCGCCGAGACTTTTTGAGAAATTTCACATCTGTCAATTCTGAAATTATGTTAGATAAACCGGAATCGGAAAAATTACGCTCAAGTGATGTAAAAGCAGCTATTAAAAAAAGAAGGGAATTATGTATTTCCTGGAGTAAATTTAATCTTTCTCAAGCCCTCATTGACAAACTATTAACTGGAACCGAAATGTCTTGTGATGAGTATCTTAAATATCAAAATGAAATGTTAAATGTTTTTCAATATTATCTGAATTACAGAATCATTGGGAAATTAGGTGAATTGCAAGACAAAGAGTTTATTGAGCTTTTTGGCCCTTTGAATACCCGCAATGTTTTGAAAGGACACGTCGCAGAGCGCATTGAACATGAATGTTTTGTCGAATTCAATATGGAGAAATTAAACGAATTTATTGGGGGCGGAAATTGTCCAAAATTCGGTAAAGATGACTTTTTGAAATTCCTGACAGAAGATCTAAAGCTAACTTCAAAAATCCCTGAAAATATTTGTGGCTACAAAGTTAACAAGGTGGCACCTATTGTTGTAGCTCTGGGAGCTCTATGTTTTTTTGCTAGTTTTTTGATTGAAAAAACTGAGCAAATCAAAAAAGTGGGAGCCAAAAAAACGAAAAATAGGTTGAAATTAAATAATTCCTTTGCAAAAAATGGCCTATGCTTTGGTGGCCTTGCAACGGTGCTGGTGGCCAGTGGCCTTTGGTATTGGTATGCAAATTATCCATAAATAGGCATTGTTGCTCGACCAAGATTTGCTCATCTGATAACTTAATCTAAATTTAATTGCCAAGAAAGTTAATTTTGTGGAGTTTGAGTCTTGCACAAGTTAAAGTTGACTAACACTTTGTCCAAAGAAAAAGAATTTTTTGCCCCAATTGATCCCAAAACCGTTTATATCTACGTTTGCGGAATTACGCCCTACGACAGCACTCATATCGGACACGCTCGGTCATACATAAATTTTGATGTTTTGATCAGAACGCTACAGTTTTTGGGGCACAAAACCGTTTACATAAGAAATTACACCGACATTGATGACAAACTTCTCGACAAAGCAAGGCTTGCAGGCAATGAAATGGGCTATAAAGAGATCGCCGAAAAATACATTGCCGATTTCCAAGTTCAAATGAAGCGGCTCGGCTGCCAGACACCGGCTGTCGAACCACGGGCCACCGAGTATATCGATGAAATGATTGATTTGATCGGTACTTTGCTTGAAAAAGGCAAGGCCTACATTTTGGGCGACGATGTTTACTTTGACATCACCACCTTTAAAGAATACGGAAAATTGTCCGGCCGAAACATCGATGAACTCCTCTCTGGCGCTCGAGTTGGGATTGATGAAAATAAGAAAAATCCAGGAGACTTTGTGTTGTGGAAAGGCAATTGTCTGGACAAATTTTGGAAGGCTCCGTTTGGATATGGCCGTCCTGGCTGGCATATTGAATGCTCGGCAATGGCTCGTAAAAACTGTCCTGATCGACCTCTTGATATTCACGGTGGGGGCTATGATTTGATCTTTCCGCATCACGAAAACGAAATTGCGCAAAGCGAATCGGCCAGTGGACATGCGCTTGCAAATTGCTGGATTCATAATGCTTTTGTCAAAATTGAAAATGAAAAAATGTCCAAATCTTTGGGCAATTCCTTGGCCTTGGATAAACTTTTTGAACGCACAAATCCGATGGTTTTCAGGTTTTACGTCTTGCAGCACATTTATTTGACTCCGCTCGAGTTTTGTCCAGAAAGTTTAGAAGGATCTCAAAAGCCATTTGAGCGTCTTCAGCGGCTTTTTTCCTCAAGCGCTTTAAAATCAGAGTTTTCAATTAATTCACTTGAAATGGTGAACAATTTGAGCGCAGAACAAAAGCAATTTTTTGATCAAATTTGTGGCTTTATTCTCGATGATTTAAATGCCTCAGCCGTCTTGGGTCTAATTTTTAAAAATGCTGACAAAATAAGCGGTTGGACCGATGAGCCAAAGGCGCTTTTGGCCAGTTTTATTTTTCATGTTTTAGGCCTTGATCTTTGGTGTTGCCAAAAAGATGAGGAGCTTTCGGACGAGATTTTGGAGTTGATTGAGAAGCGTGATCAGGCCAGAAAGAACAAAGATTTTCAGACTGCAGACCAAATTAGAGAGCAATTAAAAAAACTTGGATATGATGTTTCCGATAAAAAGCTATAAAACATTGTTTTCGTTTCAAAACACTGAATTTTAGGGCCTTTTCAGACCCTTGATTTTTTAATGTAGTGAAATTATATAAATTATGGATGGATATTAAATGTTTAATTTTAACCCTTAAAAATGGGAGGGGCTTATGAAAATGAAAAGTTTATTTGTTTTGGCTACGGTTTTTGTTTTCTCGAACTCTTGTTGGTTGGGAGCGCTCGAAGATCCATTTTTTAGTTTTGGAGATAGTCTAGCTAGAATGGTTTCATCGTTTGATGAGTGCAGAAAGCAAATTTGCCAATCTTTTTCAAACCTACAAAATTATTCCTTAACTTCTGATTCTACTTTTGATTATGACAATTCCGAAATTAATTTTGTAGACGGAAAAGTAAATATTAATTTGCCGTCTATGCCTAAAAATTTTGAAGGAGTTGGCCAAGGTTTCCTGGATATGAGTGTTAACGATGTAACTGATTTCAACAGCGATGGCCAGCCAATTACTCTTTGCAAAATCAGTGAATCGGCAGATAATTTTAAACGAAATGTCGAAGTGGAGGGATCTTTATCAATCAAAGATCCAAAAGTCATTAATTTGAGAATTAATTACACCTTTGAAATTGATAATTCAAAAAGTGGCAAGACGGCCTTTTCAAAATATAATTCCAGTGGGAGTCGATCATTTTGCATAAAAATCCCTGATGGCTTTTTACCAAAAATTAAGGCAATTATACCATTCGGTTCTTCTCATATTGAGCTAGAGTTTGAAAAATCATCAGAAATCGACCAAGAACATAAGGCCGCCTTGACAGAAAAACCAGCATCGGTACTTTCGATAATAAGGGATGGTTTTTCAGAAAAGGTTTTGGGTTCAGAAAAACCGGCAGTTGTTTATTGTTATGCTCCATGGAGCAGTGATTGCGTAGCCTTCAACTCAGTCTTTGAGTCACAAGCTCCTGGAGAGCTCAAAAACTTAAATCTTTTTAAAATCGACATGAAGGATGTCGGTGATTTGGCTGGCCAATATAAAATTGATTCAATCCCAACGATTTTGATTTTTAAAAATGGAAAATTACTTGGCAAAATAACACGAGAAAAGCTGCTGAAAATGAATTTTTCAGATGTTTGTAAGAAAATAAGAAGCGCTGTCACATAGTTTGAGTTGTTGATTTTTTGAGAACTTACCAAGTTTGGTCATTGGATTTTTGGCTGGGAAGAGAGGATTCGAACCTCTGTTGCTGGAGCCAGAATCCAGTGTCCTACCGCTAGACGACTTCCCAAAATGAAGACTGGACAAGATTAGCATAAAAATGGGCTTAGTCTAATAATCGTTTTGCGCTTTTTTAGATCGATTTTATCGAGCAGATTTTGCAAGTTGAGAAAATTGCGTAAACTCAACTCAGTTTTATGAGTATTTTTACGATATTTTTTGGTTGAAAAAGTGGCAAGCCAAGCACATAAATTCGCATTTTATTTTCCGCAACTTTCTAATTTTAGAAAAGACAATTGCACAATTAAATTTGATGACGAAAACCTAATTCACAGACTGTTTGGCGTTGTTCGTAAGCGCGCAGGCCAGGAAATCATACTCTTCGATGACCGAAACCATGTCAATTGCGTCATTATCGATTGCAACAAACGTTTTGCCACGCTCGAACTATCAAACATTCAACTTAATGTTCCCGTTAAGCCTTCGATCATCGTTTGCATGGGCCTGACAAAAAAACCGGCCTTTGAAGAGATCGTTTATGGCTGCTCAGCACTTGGAGTTCACGCAATTCTGCCGCTTTTGAGCCGACAGGTGGAGCGCGATTGGCTGCATGAAAAGGAGCTTCCTAGGCTTGAACGGATTTCGATAGCCGCTCGCGAACAAGCAAAAAGTTTTTGCAGGACTGAGCTTTTTATGCCCATCGAGCTAAGTCAGCTGGCTTCAAGAGTGCTTGAATTAACACAGGAAAACGCGCCGAGAATAGTTTTTGAGGCTTCGACAAAGGGCTTTTATGATCTGGCAGCAGAACTTTGCATTCAAAAGCCGGAGCAAATGGCGCTACTTTTTGGACCAGAAGGTGGTTTTTTAAATGAGGAAATTGCACAGGTCCAATCTGATGGATTTATCGCCGCATCGTTGACGCCGACGATTTTGCGTTCAGAGGAGGCCGTTTTGGTGGGGACTGGGGCATTATTAAGTCTTTTGACGAGCAAGAAATAAAGATAAGGGCATCATAATTTTTTATCAAAACTACTTTTTATATAATTTGGGATAATTTTGGATTGCGGAGCGCCGCCAGCTGTGACTTTTTGATAAGCCAAGAGAGCGATGGTTTGAGCGTTTGGTTCAACGGAAATCAATCTTTGGTCAACAATAAATCTTTGTGCATCATTGGCATCAATAATTCCTTCTTCGATGGCCTTGAGTAAAATCCCGCATCCGTTGCCGACAAGCAAAATTTTATCCAATCCAAGCGCACAGACTTCTTTTATGAATTCTTGGGCCGATAAACATCGCGATTGGAGTGGAGATAGAGGCGTGCCAGTTTTTTGATGATAAACCGAGGCGAAAATTTGCCCACTGTAGGCGTTGAGTAAACAGGCCACAAAATCATAGTTTTTAAAATTCGAATCATTTTTGACTTGCCAGAAAAGTGCTTCTAGGCCACAAATTGGCATTATTTTTATCCCAGAGGCAAAGGCAATTGCATTGACTAGAGTGACAACAATTCTTAACGAGGTGAAGGCTCCTGGACCTTGATTGACAGCCAATAAATCGATGTCGGAAAGACTGAGCCCATTGTCTTTGAGCAATTTGTCACAGGCGGGAATTAAATCGCGATTTGCATTGATTCCTGGAATTTTTATTGATTCGATTATCGAGGTGCCAGCAGAGACACAAATCTGCGTCTCTGCATAGCTGCCTTGAAAAGATAGAACTCGAAAATGATTTTTGTTTAACCTTCCTGCTCTTTCGATTTTTGCCTCTGATAGAAAATACTGAAAGCAGAATCTTTTATGTTATTTTCTTTCCTTTCAATGACTTTTC
>CAYTZU010000057.1:0-6494 GCA_964442725.1 uncultured Pseudomonadota bacterium | reverse complement strand
CCAAGATAATGAGAAAACGATTTTCATTTTTATCAGGCCAAGTTTGATAAAACCTAGAAATCAGGTCGAAGCTGACGATTACACGCAATTCAAGCTTGATTACGCAAAACTTAACATCAAAAGGACCGACAGTAACGCTAAAGAAAAGGATCCTATTGATAAACTGTTCTTTAAACCAAGTGGTATGACTGTTCGACAGGCTGATCAATACTCGCGATCAGAAAACTATCCACCTATCGATGATTTCGCACAACGTAAAAAACTCCCTCTTTCAACTGATATTAGAAACGATATTTATTACCGAACCAAAAACTTGGCTTCCGATGACTATAAAAAGCCTAAAAATATAGGAGTTGCAAAGCAAAAAACCCAACAGATGCATCTAAAGCTGAAAAAGCGAACGATGTTGGATGATTTTTAGCAGCCAATTCTAAACTTTTGGCAGCAAGCGAGAGCCCCAGGAGAGAAAAACACCTATGAATTTACATTTTATTTTTTGTCTAAAGCTTTTGGCCTCAATGTTTCCAATAATTGCAATGACAATGATTTATCTTTTTTGTTATTGGCTTCCAAAGCTTAATTGCAGAAAAAAGCAGATTCTTTTTGAGCAAAATGTAAAAATAGGACAAGAAGTAACAACAAAATCTGGAGTGATTGGAGTTGTCGTTGAAAAAGATGACAAAAGTGTAACGATCAAATCAGGCTCTTCGCTTTTAAAGATAAGGCGTGGGAGTCTGTTAGCCGACCCCGATCAAGAACAATGAGCTGCCCTATTGAACGGCGAATAACTCTTTCGCTTTTTGCCTCAATTGCAGGAATTTTTTGGCAAAGCTTTTTCTGTCCAATCAACAGATGCTTTTTGATTATTATTTATACCTTATTTTGTGGTTTATTTGCCTCGGCAATAGTTTATTCAAAGAGCAAAAAAACGCTTTTGTTTTCGTTATTTTTTTGCCTTGGCTCTTCGTGTGTATTAATCAATCAGCTGCTTTATATAAATTCAAAAAAACTAGTTTTATGCGCTGATCAGGCAATTGCCTTGGTTGAGCAAAGCGAAGAGGACCAAACTAAAAATTATCGACCATTCCGAGCTCAAATTAAGATAAAAAAATTGAAAATAAAGGGGATTTGGCACGATATTTTTAATCCAATTCGGTTAACACTGATTAAATCAAACGATAAATTAGTCCCTGGACAAGCTATTTTTCTAAATTTAAATCGTCTTATTTTTATAGATTTACAGAAGAATTTTGATCCAATGACCGGATTTGCTCGAAATGCAGTCATGTTTAGCGCTATACCGCAAAAATGGTCTATAAAAAGCGCATTTGAAAATACAAAGGACCTTGATCAAGTTATTATAAACCGCAGCGAAAATATCCTTTCTAAAATCAAAAGCCGACTTTCTCCTCTAACTAGCAAGCTTTATTCATCAATTTTTATTGGCAAAAAAACTATAAATTTCGATGATTGCGATAAAGAGCTTTTCTGCAACTGGGGACTTTCGCATTTTCTAGCCAGATCAGGACTTCATGTTACAATTTTTGCAACAGCAATCCTTGGAATAACAAAGTTTTTCCCATTTATCTCAGTCCCAGTTCGAGGGATTTTCGCACTTCTCATGCTTATTATTTATTTCCTTTTTTCGTGGGCAAGCATTTCTTTTTTGCGATCATTTTATATGCTGGCAATTGTCATGCTGGGAAGCATTTTAGGGCATAAAAGTAATTCTCTTTATTTGGTCTCGCTCGTTTGTTTGTGGATACTTTTCTCAAATCCATACGAACTTTTTTGTGCTGACTTTCAACTGAGTTTTACCCTTAGCTTTGCTCTAATTTTCTCATCAAAATGGATAAGAAAAGACATTTATTTGGATAATTGATGGAAACAAAAAAAACAAACAGTAAATTTGAACAAATAAAATTTACGTCTAGTGAAGCAAAAAATAAGACCGAAGCGCTCAAAAAGTTGAATCTTAATTATTCAAAAATTGAAAATCATCCTTTTTCAAATTTTTTAAAAAATAAAATTGTTTTTGGAGTTGGAAATCCTGATAGCCAGCTTGTTTTCTTAGGTGAAGGTCCTGGAAGAGAGGAAGATCTTCATGGCAAACCATTTGTTGGCCGGGCTGGACAACTTTTGACAAAAATCATCAATGCGATGGGCTTTAATCGTGAGGATGTCTACATCACAAACGTGATCAAATGCCGCCTTCCAAATAATCGCCCACCAACGTCTGAGGAGATTGAAATCGAAAAAAAACTTATTTTGAACGAAGAATTAAAGATCTTAAGCCCAAAAATCATTTGCGCTCTTGGAGCAAGCGCTATGCAAGCATTGCTAGGGCAAGATTTAAAAATATCGACAGCCAGAGGCAATTTTTTCAACTTGGAACGGACAAAAATCATGCCCACCTACCATCCGGCCTATCTTTTGAGAAACGAAAAAGCAAAGCCACTAGTCTGGAGTGATATGAAGAAAATTTTGGCCGAACTGAATTCTTAAAAATCCAAATAGAAAACAAATCTTGAAAAATATAAAATGTTGAAAAGTGGTTGAAAAGTGGTTGAAAAGTGGTTGAAAACTTCAATTTATAATTTCTTCAAACAGCTCTAAACATCGATCTAGAGCCTGCTTTGGAAATTCAATGCTCCAAAGAGGCCATAAACAGGGCTCTTTTAACTTATGGGCTAAACTTTTCAACCACTTTTCAACATTCAATCAACCAGTTATCAACACCCTTGACAAATATAAAACAACCGTAACCATGACCCTTTTGAGGGTTTTATGGCTTGAGTTTTCAACCATTTGATGGGTGCTTATTATTATTACTATGCTTAACAGCATATATATTAAAATAAGAGTAATAGGGTGGTTGAAAACTTTCTAAAAATTCAAAATTTTTTAACAAGACTATAAAAAGTAGTAAAAGTTCTCAAAGCCAAACTTCACATTTCCTCCTAAGCGATTATAATTACTTTGCTCAAAATTAGAGGGCAAGATGGAAATGTTAGTATTTAAGCACTTTTCATATACAAACTCATAATTTTGAGTGTTTGTTGTTTTTGGTTAAAAGATTCAGGATCCTTGGAGTGAATTTGTGGACATAGCTGCAGTTATTCAAGAGCTTACGCAAGATAGGGGCTTGGATCGAGAAAAAATAATACAGGTCATCTGTCAAGGTATTTTGGGTGCTTATAAGAAAAAATTCCCTAATCTAACCCTTGACGTTGTTTTTGACGCAAAGACAAATAAAGTTGAGGTTTTTGCGCTAAAAACCGTCGTGAAAAAACCTTCAGACAATGCCTCAGAGATATCTCTAAAACAGGCTGAAATTCTTCAAAAGCATGTTGAAGTCGGTGATCAAATAAATGTGCCATTAAATGAAAATGTTGGACGAATCGACATAATGGCAGCCAAGCAGGTTATTGCTGATGGAATCAGATGCTTAGAAGAAGAAACCATTTACAAAGAATATATCGAGAAACAGGGAAGTCTTATCACAGGCACGATCCATAAGCGAGAGCGTACAGGATATGCGGTGAATTTTGGCGAAGCAATAGGATTTATACCAGTTTCTTGTATGATTCCAGATGAAACCTTGAAAATTGGATTCACTCTCAGAGCCTTGCTCAAAGAGGTTTTGCCAACGGCTCGAGGTGGATATCAGTTGATTTTGGACAGGGCAAGCTCAGATTTTGTCAGAAAATTGCTTGAAGCTGAAATCCCTGAGATTTTCGAAAAAATTGTAGAGATCAAGGCTATTGAAAGGGTGCCTGGATACAAAACTAAAATTGCTGTTGTTTGCCAGGGAAAAGAGGTTGATCCTGTTGGGACCTGTGTTGGAGTTGGTGGTTCAAGAATTAAACCAATTCTCAAAGAGCTTGGTGGCATTGAAAAGATAGATCTGATAACATGGAGCGAAAATCCAGAGGCTCTCATTAGAGAAAGTCTTAAGCCTGCACAGATCGATAAAGTTTTGATTGATTTTGAGGCTAAAAGCGCTCTTGTTTGGTTGGCTGAAGATCAGCGATCTATGGCTATTGGTAGGATGGGACAAAATATTGCGTTAGCGTCTCAACTTACAGGGTTTAAAATAAACTTGCATAAATCGTAGGATTTAAAGTTTTTTTAAAAAACAATTTTCGTAACTTGGGAGAGTTAAATCTTATTGTTATGCGTGTTTATGAATTAGCCAAGAAACTTGATATTTCAAATAAAGACTTGATTGAAAAACTCAAGGCTTTAGGTTGCCAAGTTACTAGTCATATGTCGATCATTCAGGATCAGGTACTCGAAGAGTTTATTAAGCCAAAAAATAAAGAAATAAAGGCTGAGCCAGTTAAAACAACTATGGAAAAGACAAAAAACGATACTCAAACAAACAAATCTTATTTACAGGATAGCGAATCAAGCCTGCCACTCGAGATTTCTGATCCCTATGAGGATGAAAATTTAAATCTTTCTGAATCTCCAATATTGCCAAGTGAGGATCTTCTTGAAACCGCCTTTAGTACATCTGGTCGTGGAGGAAGAGGTTTATCGAATAATTTTGATGGTGGACGAAGACCTGGTGGTCGAAGGCGAAAAGCTCGTAAAGCACAAAGACGATTTAGTTCTGATCGGACAAACGCCCAACCAATCGATGAAATTACAAGCGTCGAGATCGCGAAAGATTTGATTCTTTCCGACGTTGCAAAAATGACAGGAAAGGCTGTGTCTGAGGTGGTTCTGGCTTTTTTGAAAAAAGGTAGGGCTTACAGTGTAAATCAGCTCATTCCAAAAGCTGAAATAGTTGATATTTGCAAAGTATTTGGGCTTGAGGTTACCGAGTCAGATGTGTCAAGTGGTTCATCGAAAAAATGGGCAGAAACAGAACTAAGGCAGGCCGAGAAAGATTCCTCAAAATTTGTTCTCAGAAGTCCGATTGTCGTTGTTATGGGACACGTTGACCATGGAAAAACGACGCTTCTAGACTATATTCGTAAAACAAGTGTTGCGGCCGGTGAAAGCGGTGGAATTACTCAAAAAATAAGTGCTTATCAGGTAAAAACTAAGGCTGGCGAGATTGTTTTCATTGATACTCCCGGACATGAGGCTTTTTCGCTTATGCGTCGATGTGGCGCAAAAATAACCGATATCGTTTTAATCGTTATTGCTGCCGATGATGGAATAATGCCGCAAACCGAAGAGGCAATAAGTTTGGCAAAGCAGTCGGGCGCTCAAATAATTATTGCTCTCAACAAGACTGATAAAGAGGGTCTTGAAAAAAATATTGAGATGATAAAAACACAGCTTTCGAAAAAATACGATATTTTAATTGAAGAATGGGGTGGGCAAACAATTTGTCTTCCAATTTCTGCAAAAACAGGAAAGGGTGTTGATGATTTGCTCGAAATGGTCGCACTTCAAGCGGAAATTATGAATTTGAAAGCGCTCAAGACTGGTCCGGCCAGTGGTTTTATCTTGGAGTCGAACTTTCAACGCGGTTATGGTCCAGTTAGCTCGGTTATAATCACTGAGGGCGAGCTGAATTTGGGTGATAATTTCCTTTGTGGAGAGACTGTCGGAAAAGTACGACTATTAGAAGATTACAACGGAAAGCCTATAAAATCAGCTGGGCCATCGAGTTTAGTAAAAGTTGTTGGGTTTTCATCTTTGTCTGAGCCTGGACAAATTCTAAAGGTTCATGGCAGCAAAGAGATTTTAAAACTAAAATCAACAAAAAAGATCTCACAAGCAAGTGGGGGTAGAATTGTTTGTGCTACAAGTTCTGTTGATTTATCGGATAAAAAATCTGAAGTTGGAAAGGTAAAAATTTATATAAAAGTTGGAACAGGTGGTTCGCTTGATGCTTTGATAAAGGCCATTGATAGGCTCAAATCAAAAAATCAAGATGTTGAAAAAAGACTTGTTGTTTGTGGCGCTTCAGTTGGTGATGTTTCATGCAACGATATCATTTTGGCCGAAGACAATGAAGCTATAATTATGCTTTTTGCCTCTGGCGTTGAGCACAAGGCCTTGGGAATGGCTTCTGAAAAGGGTGTGAAAATTGAACGCTTTTCAATAATTTATAAATTAATCGAAACCATCGAAGAAATGGTTAAAAAAGAAAGCGACAAAGAAACTGTCTATCGAGAGGTTGGCCGCGCGACCGTTATAAAGGTTTTTAACATCAAAGGTCGTGGTGTCATTGCTGGTTCAAAGGTTATCGAAGGCAAAGTTGTAAAAAATGGTCGAGTAATTTGTCTGCGAGATAACGAAAAAATTGCTGAGGGTGACATTTCAAGCCTTCAACATCTTAAAAAAACTGTCCCAGAGGTTAAAAAAGGGTTTGAGTGTGGTCTGATCTGCGAAAACTACAGTGGATGGCAGGAAGGCGATACCGTGATCTGTCTAGAACCAACCAAAAGAGGGGCCCTTTAAAAAGGATCTGATTTAGCCGACTCAAAAGGTGAAAAAATTGATGGAATTATGGGCTATAGTTTTTTTAG
>CAYTZU010000056.1:0-6568 GCA_964442725.1 uncultured Pseudomonadota bacterium | reverse complement strand
AGTTAGAAAAAATTTTAACAAAAAAAATTCTATTATTCTTTGACTAGTCGGCATAACTTTTGGTAACTTTCAATCCGTTGACTAAAGTTTTCGTTAATCAGACAAGGCGGGTGAGACTCAAAACATGAAAAAATGTTTAAAGCTTACCATCTCTGGCTTAGTTCAAGGAACTGGACTAAGAACTCACATTCAAACAATGGCCGACAAAATCGGAGACATTGAGGGCACTGCACAAAACATGCCCGATGGAAGCATTGTTATACAAATCTCTGGGCCAGTCGAAAAAATAGATTCTTTAGTCGACGAAATTTATAAAGGAACCCCAAAATCAAAGATTGAAAACATCGAAACTGAGGCTTTAAGAAATCCAAAAGATTTTCGAGGAGTTTTCAGAGTTATTGGCTGACCCCAAGGGGAATCGAACCCCTGTTACTGCCGTGAGAGGGCAATGTCCTAACCGCTAGACGATGGGGCCAGTCAATTAACAATTCATTTTCTTATTTGATAAACCGTTTAATCTAAGCTTGCAATGTGATTTTAGGACAAAAAACATAATTTCACCAGTTAAAATGCTTAATTTTTACTTTTTGTTTCTGGCAATTATTCCGATTGCTCTTGGCAGCACCGATTTATTGCCAAAATCATCGGATATATCGCTTATTTCAAATTATTCGCAGGAGGCCAATTCAGGCTTAAAATCAGCACTTTCTTGGAAGCTCAAGGAAATTGTAATTTCTGGTGCCGGACCCTATAAAGAGGAACTTGAACAAGCTTATAAAATTCACACGGCAGATAACTTTAAGCTCAAAAATCATGGCTTTTTGGTTGGAGAATTAAAAAAGAAGCTTGCCGGTCACGGATATTTCAATGCCGAAATTCAGGACAATTTTGAACTCAACTTCCAATTAAAAACTGTTACAACAAAATTAAACGTAAAACTTGGGCGACCGTCGATCATCAATCAATTCGATCTTGAAATACTGGGATCAATAAATCCAGCCCTCGAGGAAATCCGTCCAAAAATCTTTGCGCAATACAAAAAAACTTTATTAAAAAAACGATATGACACTGGGCTCCTTGAAACAATTCGCCGACAAATAAAGGACAAACTAAAATCGGTACAAGTTAACAATTCATCGATAGAATTTCTCTACGATAAAAAAATAGGGCATTTGACGATAAAAATAATCATTGGTAGCGGGCTTCTTTCAATTGTCAGCTCTGCCGAAGAGTTTTTAAATCGTAAAAAAGAGCCAGAGGACATTGAGCTAACAAATAACTCAAGGTTTGATAGCAAAATAATCCAAGAAATCATAAAAAATGACTGCTTAAACTCAGGTTTTTGCCAAGCCAAAATAATGGGCGAAAACGCATACTCATTTTGCCAACAAAAACCTGTTTTTATTAACTCAACTAAAATCGTTGATTTTAACGAAAACCCAATGATTTTGCCTGAAAGCATAAATCTTAAATTGGATGGTCAGCTTTTCAAGCAGGATCTTTTGGCAAAAGCAGAAAACTTAATTAAAAAAGAGTTTATAAAACTAGGTTTTTGGGACTGCAAAGTTAATAGCAAAATCGAGTTAGCTGATAGCAATCGGCTTAATGTCATTTTTAAAGTATCAAAGGGCACACAACGGCTCACTGAACAAATTTTGATAAATGAAATGAGTCCTTTGAATCAGAAAAAACCAATTTCTTTTGCAAAAAGCATAATTACCTTTAGAAAAGGAGCTCCACTAAACCCTTTTTTAATCGATAAATATCGCGAAGAAATCGAAACAATATTGAATTCACAAGGCTTTTTCAATGCCAAAACTGAAATCGAAACAAAGCAAAGGCCTAAAAACTTAGCTCTTCTGACAACCGTTTTTTTTAAAATTTATCCTGGACAAAAGGCAAAATTTGGGCCGATAAAAATCAATAACAAAACCAAAATTCCTGACAGCAAAATTAAGCGCTATTTGACCTTTAATACTGGAGATGATTGGGATTTAAATAAAATAAAATCCTCAATTAAGAAGTTTGAATCGATGAACCTATTCAAACAAGTCCGGTTTTCATGCGGTTCAAAGTTTGATTATAAAAGCAATGTCGACATCCCAGTAAAATTGACGTTGATCGAGGATCGACCTCGAGAACTCAAAGCTTCGGCCGGAGGCTCAATTTATGGAATTGGTTTAAAACGGAACTACTCAGACATCGGATTTTCATGCCATCTTGGGTGCAACTGTGCGGTCAAAAACCCCTTTTCATCAGCCGACAGAATCCTGGCCGGCTTCAATTTGACAAATACAAAGCAGATCGCTGAGCTTACTTAACACTGTCAATAACCATTTGTAATCTCATTTGACTCTAAAATAAAAGGTTTTGTTGCAAAAAGTGGGCTTAAAGACGGTTTTCAATTTACTCAATCAGATTCAAACGACTTTGTCTCGCAACTTGGGGTACTTTTGAGCCTATTTGCCGAATCGGAAAAAGTTGGAAACTTCCAATTTTGCACAGGCTTTGAAACTATTTGCCCTCCAATTGCCAACAGAAAAAATCCTCAAAATTGGACTGGATACTTCGTCTTTGAACCGGCCTACTCATTTGACAAAATTTCCCTCAGCTGGGCCAATCGCTTTGGAAATTCTTTCATGGTCTCATCAAAGCTGATAATTCCGACAAAAGGCCCTGGAATCTTTATAAAAACATGTGTTAAAGATTCGGTTTTTTTGCCCATTGGAAATAATGCCTGTTTGGCTCTAGAGTTTGGATATGACCATAGTCACTCAATAAATAACCAAAGTTATCCATACATAAGTCCAAACAGCCGATTTGATAATCATTCCAAAAATACTAATCATTTTTTTCCAAGCCTTTCAGACCTCCATGGCCTGCCAACAACAGATCAAGTGGCCTGGGAAACGCTCGAACCAGGACCTTTTAAAATTTTCAGCATCATTGGACAGGTGCGTGTAAGATTTTTTGGTCAACTGGCCGGAACGGTATTCCAGTCGAGTCGTTATTCCAAAGAAGGTGGACTACAGCAGGCAAGCGGTTTTGGAATGCGATACATGACGCCGTTTGGGATCCTATGCCTCGATCTTTCGATGAAATGGGCCGAAAACCTTCGAATTAAAGACTCATGCTCCTGGCGAATCACTTTGGGCCAGTCTTTTTAAATCAATCAAAATCATTGCCTAAGCTTTAAAAAGCAATTTTTTGAAGCAATTTGGTCCTAGGATTAGACTAAATCGCCATTTGTGTATAACATGCCAACTGGTTGGTTAAAATTATGCATTTAGATTATTATTGGCATGTGCAAAGTAGAATCTCCAAAGACAAAAAGCTTGTTTGACATCATTTCCAAAGAGATCATGGCGCACATCCACTACAGCGTCTTTGCCGTAATCATTGGAATGATCCTTGTTTGGCTCGTTCCTTTGGAATTTATAGGAACTGGAGCTTGTTCTTGCCACCACCACGGTGCGCACGCACTGCATCAACCGGTTGGGCATCTTCTTTTCCACATAGTCCACTACATGCATACCTTTTTTGCAAGTGTGACAGCAACTTTAACGGCCAAAAGATTTTCAAACAGTTTTGTCAAAAGCATTTTGATTGGCATTTTTATCCCACCTGTTTTTTGTACCCTTTCCGATATTTTATTTCCTTACTGGGGCGGTAAAATAATTGGTGTTGAAATGTCCCTTCACCTGTGCATATTTGAAAACGTTTGGCCGGTTGTAAGCCTGATTGCAATTGGCGTTGCCCTTGGAACTTTTCTTGGACTAAAAGTTGAAAATAATTTAAAAATCATACGCTTGACCGCTGGTTCACACTTTTTCCACGATTTGGTCAGCGCTTCGGCCTCACTTTTATACTTAATTGGCTTTGGTTGTTATAATTGGACTGACAACATTATTTATATTTTTCTACTAATGCTTATTGCCGTAGTAATACCTTGTATGCTATCTGATTTGGTGTTTCCAATTTTATTGTGTGCACCAAACATCGAGAATGAACAGGAAAAAACCCATAATAAGTGTTGTGTGTATAAATTTTATAACAAACCTTAACCAGAAACGAATTTAAGAAATGGCTGGAATTAGAATTCAAGAAATCTGCAAAACATTTAATGGTGACAGAGTTTTGGATAATTTAACTCTGACTATTCCTGCCGGAATTTTCTTTGCCTTACTCGGGCCAAGTGGTTGCGGAAAAACTACAGTTTTGAGAATCATTGCCGGTCTTGAAAGTAGTGATTCTGGGCGCATCTTTCTGGGAAATCAGAACATCACCAATGTTCCGGCCTATCAACGTCGAATAAACACGGTTTTTCAGCGGTATGCGCTATTTCCTCATTTAAACGTTTTTGAAAATATTGCCTATGGACTGAGGATTCGTGGAGTTGCTGAAAATATTATTCATGAAAAGGTCGAAAAATACATAAACATCGTTCGCTTAAACGGAAAAGAAACTCGATTTCCAGAAATGCTTTCCGGTGGACAGCAGCAACGAGTAGCCTTGGCAAGAGCCCTTGTTGTCGAGCCAGAGGTCGTGCTTTTTGATGAGCCACTTTCCGCGCTTGACCAAAAACTCAAGGACCAATTAATTGTCGAATTTTCTGACATTCAATACAATTTAAAGACCACCTTTTTATACGTAACTCACGATCAGAACGAGGCTTTGACTCTGGCCGACGAAATGGCCATCATGAATTTTGACGGCAAAATTGAGCAAATTGGCACTCCAAAACAGATTTATGAGTTTCCAAACTCGCGATTTGTGGCTGATTTTGTAGGAAGCACCACAATAATCGCCGGAATTTTACGTAAACTTGAGGACAATGTCTTTTTGGTCGAGGTTCCTGAATTGGGAGGAATTGTAGTTTATGTCCCAGTTGAGAAAAATTGGATGATCCCAGGAAAACAGGTTTTTGCCAGCATCCGCCCAGAAAAAATCTCAATTGCCCCGCCTGGAACTGAAAGCTTTACAAATAACTTTAAAGGAATCATAAAAAACATAATTTATTATGGCGGCTCAACGCAATTTAGAATACAACTAAATAATGGGCAAATCATCAGCGTGTTTAAACAAAATAGTGAGCATTTCCCACGAGAAAGTATTGAAGAAGATGATTTAATAAACATAGGCTTTGATAGAGAAAATGTTATACTTCTTGAAAACTAAATTGTTTTTTGCAACAAGAGAAAAGATTCGGCGCTTTGTAGCCGATGAATTTCCCTTCATTGCAGCGCTTCCAGCAATAATTTGGCAGATATTTTTCTCATTGATCCCCATCGTTGCAATGCTCATCTACAGCTTTATCGGCAACGAAAATACAAACAATTTTCTTGGAATATTTACAATCGATTTTTACCTGAAAGTTACAAAAACGCCTTTTTTCAAGGCTATTTATAACTCTTTAATCCTTGCAGTTGGCAGTATCTTTGGATGTTTAATTTTCTCCTTTCCAACCGCTTATTTGATTGCCTTCAAGATTTATAAAAGATTCCAGCCACTGGCCATCATTTTAATGATGCTGCCGCTTTGGACAAATTTTATAATCAGGATTTATTCATGGTTCTTTTTGCTCGACAAACGTGGCATATTTTCCGTCATTTTGCTCAATCTTGGAATAATTCAACAGTCAACCCAATTTCTATTCAGCCCATGGGTGACGATAATTATCCATTCATGCTGCTTCCAATTTATCTATCAATGTCAGAGATCAAAAATGAGCTCATCGAAGCATCGGCCGATCTTGGAGCAAATAACTGGCAAACACTAAGGTTTTTGATTATTCCTTCCTGTCTTGGGGATATGATTTATTCATCTATTATGATCGGGCTGATGGCTTTTGGAGAATTTGCAATTCCAGAACTTTTGGGTGGCGCAAAATATTCCTTCTGGGGAAGCATAATTGCTAGCAAATTCACGCTTTTACGTGATTTTAAGTCTGGCGCAGCCTACACATTTGTTGGAACAGTTATAGTATTAGCGTTGAGTGGGTTTATATATTCTGTGACAGTCTTGTTCAAAAGTCTGCTTTCCAGTGGCTTTAAAGAAGGCTTTAAGGATAAGTGATACAAAAAAATGACAAAAGATAGTTCTGTTGTTTCAGCACTGGCAACCCCATTATTAATCTTTTTAAGTTATGCTTTTGTTTATCTGCCAATTGTTGTGCTCGTCATTTTTTCCTTCAATTCATTGGATAATCCGCATGTTTGGTCTGGATTTTCCTTCATGTGGTATAAAAAACTTTTATACTCAACAGACATGCTTCAAGCACTTTCGACGTCACTGAAAGTCGCCACTGCATCGACTTTTATCAGCGTATTCTTTGGAACGCTTCTTGTCATTGCAAGCAAATGGTGGCAGCCAAAACTTATGTTTACAATATTTATGCCAAGCATCATTTCACCTGAAATTGTCATGGCTGTCGGGATTTTAAGTCTTTTTCACTTTTTGAAAATGCCGGTCGGCTACAACAGTTTAATTGCCGGACACACAGTGATCGGTCTTGGATTTTGTATCCCAATTTTAAGGTCAAAGTTTACCAAACTCGATCCTGTTTTAA